>CAZFJD010000047.1:697-14171 GCA_964518775.1 uncultured Syntrophaceae bacterium | reverse complement strand
GCAATCAGGTTTCGATCCAGCGTCCGGTATTGGATGGCTTCGGAGAGGTGGGAAGGTTGAATATTTTCCTGGGGCTCGAGATCGGCAATCGTTCGGGCAACCTTTAATATCCGAGTATAGGCCCTGGCGCTCAGTCCAAACTTATCAATAGCCATCTCCAGCAACTTCTGACTGGTTTCGTCAATCTGGCAATACTTCTTGATATGGCGGTTTGTCATTTGGGCGTTGCAGTAGATCTTCATTCCCTTGAATCGATCGAGTTGAATCTTTTGAGCATGATCGACCCGTTTCTTAATCTCTCGAGAGGACTCCCCGGGATCACGACTGGCCAGGTCTCGATACTTCACGGCAGGCACTTCGATATGAATATCGATTCGATCCATTAAAGGACCAGAGATCTTTGATCGGTAGCGTTGGATCTGAGGGATCGTGCAGGTGCATTCATTATTGGGATCTGCATAATAACCGCAGGGACAAGGGTTCATCGCAGCGACGAGCATGAAGCGAGCAGGGTAGGTAAGAGAAGTCGCGGCTCGTGAGATCGTGACTCTCTCCTCTTCCAAAGGCTGCCGCATCACTTCCAAGACATTTTTCTTAAATTCTGGGAGTTCGTCCAAAAAGAGGACTCCATTGTGAGAAAGGCTGACTTCCCCAGGTTTCGGGATCTGTCCGCCTCCGATTAAACCTGCATCAGAGATGGTATGGTGAGGATTGCGAAAAGGTCGGGTGACGATCAGAGCACTATCCGGTGGAATGAGGCCCATCACGCTGTGGATCTTTGTTGTTTCGAGACTTTCCTCGAAATTCATATCTGGGAGGATGGTGGGAAGCCGCTTTGCAAGCATCGTCTTTCCTGAGCCAGGGGGACCGATCATAATCACATTGTGTCCACCTGCTGCAGCGACCTCCAGGCAGCGCTTCACATGCTCCTGTCCTTTCACGTCATTGAAGTCGACCGGATAGTTCAGCTCTTTTCTGAATATCCCATCGAGATCGACTTCTATGGAGTCGATATGGAGACTGCCATTCAAAAATTCAACGCAGTCAGAAAGGGTATCGAGAGGAAGAATCTCGATACCCTTCACTACGGCGGCTTCTTTGGAGTTTCCTCTGGGAAGAAGAATTCCTCTGAAGCCCGCATCCCTCGCGGCAACAGCGACTGGAAGTGTCCCTTTAATGGGCTTGACTTGTCCATCGAGAGAAAGTTCACCCAGAATGAAGTATTGGTCCAGCTTTCGCTTTTGAACGACTTCTGTAGCTGCAAGAATGCCAACAGCCATTGGGAGATCAAAAGCTGCGCCTTCCTTCTTGATGTCGGCTGGGGCAAGATTGACAGTGATTCGGCGGGATGGAAAATCGTAGCCGCAATTCTTAACCGCTGCCTTAACTCTATCCTTGGATTCTTTGACCGCCCCTTCAGGAAGTCCAACCGTGGCAAAAGCAGGAAGACCCGGGGCGATATCCACTTCCACTTCAACCACGTATGCATCTATTCCGAAAACAGCACTGCTCAAAACTCTTGCTAACATAGTGCCATCATTTATACCAGAATTGAATCAGACAGACAACTGGAAAATAGGGGAAAAGTTCCTTTCTTAGAACTTGACAAGAAGTAAAGTCATCGTCATACTGAATTTGTGACGATGAATGAGGGACAATAAGGGGGGCCGAAGATGAATATTTTATGGATCGTCAATACGAATACGTTTCTGTTGGTGATTCTGATCATCATGGTTTCGTATCTTACGACGCAGGTCAATGGGCTGATTCGCTGGTTGAGAAGAGAATAGGAATTTAAAATTGCGGAGTGGGGATTTCGGATTGCGGAATTAACTGGTCTATTAGCTTCTTTGTTTGATTTAAAGAACGAGACAGACCAGATAGACCAGAGAAACCGGAGTATGGTAATGGAAAAGTTCTTAATAGGGGTGGATGTCGGCGGGACGAATGCGCGGATGGGGATTGTCAGTCTGGATGGGAAGGTGTCAGAGAAGATTCAATACTCAATAGATGTTTCAAAAAAGGGTTCAGCATTAATGGAGGAGTTGATCGCAAATCTAAAAGACCTGATTGAAAAGGGGCCCAAGGAATCGAAAGGATTAATGGGAATTGGAATGGGCATTGCTGGAGCGATCGACATGAAAAGGGGGATTATTAGGGAGTCCCCGAATATCAAAGATCTGAAGGGTTTTGTAATAAGAGATTTTTTTAGAGAAAGAATCTCCTACCCGGTGACTATTGAGAACGATGCCAACGCTTTCGTCTTAGGCGAAGGCTGGACAGGTGCAGCAAGAGGATGCAAGCACTATTGTGGAATTACATTGGGCACAGGGGTTGGAGGAGGTATTGTTATTGAGGGTAGGATCCTTCATGGAACAGAGGGAATGGGAGGTGAAGTAGGCCACATGGTGATCAACCCTGAAGGGCCTCCTTGTGGCTGCGGTGGAAAAGGATGCCTTGAAGTCTATGCCTCAGGATCTGGGATCAAACGAATGGCGTTAGAAGCGATTGAAACAGGCGAGGGGTGCGGCATCCTAAGATGGGTCGGAGGTGACCTGCAAAACGTAAGCTCTGAAAAGGTGTTCGAGGCAGCCCATTTCGGAGACCTGGGGGCTCAAAGGGTCTTTCATGAGATGGGGAGATGCCTGGGCTTGGGATTAATCAATCTCATCCATCTCTTCAATCCAGAAAGGATTGTGATCGGAGGAAAAGTCTCTCAGGCATGGGAATATTTCATCGGGGGTGCGATGGAGACCATTCATGAAAGGGCAATGGAAGGTCCCAGAAAGAGAGTTCAGATTGTCAAAGCCGAATGTGGTGATGAGGCAGGGATGATAGGCGCCGCTTACGCAGCCCTGCATAACAAATCCCAATAACCAAATCCCAAATTCCAAATAATAACCAATTACCCAATCCCCAAATAACCAAAAGAGGTACGAATTATTTTTTGAATTTCGGTCATTGAGATTTTGGTATTATTTGATGATTGGTGCCTGCCTGCGGTAGGCAGGGGATTTGGTTATTTAATTTTCCAGTGGGTTCCGGAGGGGGTGTCTTCGAGGATAATTCCCTTTGAAAGGAGATCGCTTCGGATTTCGTCGGCTCGTTTCCAACTTTTTTCTTTCCTTGCCGCATTCCTCTCCTCAATGAATTTCAGGATTTCTTCTTCTGAAAGATTCAGTCTCTTGAGTCCTTCTTTTTTCTGCTCCGCGAGGTGGGTCTCCAGATCTTCCTGAAAGAGTCCGAATATCCATCCCATTTTGGAGAGATATTCGAAACCCTGGTTCAGCATCGCGATGATCTCTTCGGTCGGACGGCCTCTTGAAATATCTAAGAGGATATTGAGGTACCTCTGAAGGTCATAAAAATATCCCAAGGCCTGGGCTGTGTTGAAGTCATCATCCATAGCCTCTTCAACCCTTTGCTTGAATGATTCAATGGCCTGACAGCAATCTTTGAGGGTGGAGGCACTATCAGCCCCGCCCTTTGACGGAGTGGGGGAAGCTACAGGCTTTGCCACTTCATCTTGAATTGCCTTCAGAGTCGTATAGAACCGATCTAATCCGGATTTTGCTTCTGAAAGATTGTCAAAGGAGAAGTCAACAGGGCTTCGGTAATGGTGAGAGAGAACGAATAGCCGAAGCACCTCCGGCCGCCAATCTTTAAAGACCTCTTTTAAGGTCAAAATATTTCCGAGGGATTTCGACATTTTTTCTTTATTGATATTAACAAAGCCATTATGGATCCAGTAACGGACAAAGGGTTTTCCCATAGCAGCTTCGGATTGGGCGATTTCGTTTTCGTGATGTGGAAAGATGAGATCCTTTCCACCTCCATGGATATCCAATGTCTCCCCCAAGTATTTTTGGCTCATCACTGAACATTCGATATGCCAGCCCGGCCTTCCCTTTCCCCAGGGGCTTTCCCAAAAGGGCTCGCCTGGCTTGCTCGCCTTCCAGAGGGCAAAGTCGAGGGGGTTCTCTTTCTTTTCGTCAACCTCGACACGAGCGCCAGCCTGCATCTCCTCTAAATTCCTTTTTGAAAGTTTTCCGTAATCCTTAAATTTGTCTACAGAAAAGAAGACGTCACCATCGCTTTGATAAGCATATCCCTTTTCAACAAGGGTCGAGACCAGCCGGATCATTTCTGGAATATGCTCGGTAGCCCTGGGTTCAACCGTGGGCCTTTCTAAACCGAGGGTTCCCATATCGATATTAAATTCATGGATATATTTTTCAGCGATGGCCTTACAATCGACGCCCTCTGCATTGGCCCGCTTAATGATCTTGTCGTCGATGTCTGTAAAGTTTCGAACATAGGTGACTTCATAACCGCGGTATTTGAGGTAGCGGTAGATCATGTCAAAGACGATGGTCGATCGGGCATGACCGATGTGGCAGAGGTCATAGACGGTAACCCCGCAGACATACATGCCGACCCGATCCCCATGGAGCGGTACGAAGTCCTCTTTTTTACCGGTTAATGTGTTGTAGACACGAAGAGCCATAAGACCACCTGATTCTGAATGTCAAATGTCAAAGCTCAAAGTTCAAATGAATTCCAAAGTTCAAATGGCTAAAAAGAAAATTTTAGATTTAGGCATTTGAGATTGGTTTGACATTTGTTTAAGAAAGCTCCAGTGCCATTTTTAACCGACGAATGATTCTCTCTCTCCCAATGAGAGGGAGTGTTTTGGCCAACTCGGGGCCCTTGGTCATTCCAGTGGCCGCAGCCCGAAACGGAGCAAGAAGGTCCTTTCCCTTTGTTCCTGTCTTCTCTTCCAGTTGAGATAGCAAGGATGGCCAGTGGTCTAAGGTGATTTCCGAGAAGGCTTCCAGAACATTGAGGATGGTGCGAAGGGTTTCTCGATTCTTAGACTCTAAAAGAACGGTTTTGGCTTCATCGTCGAAGAAGAATTTTTCGTCGAAGAAGATACCCAGATATTGGTGGATCTGAGAGAGGATCACGAGATTTTCTCTCAAGACTCCGGAGATTTTGGCAAGGTGATTCCGATCGAACTGATCGCTCCTGATGCTCGTTTTTTCAAGATAAGGCAGCAACAGTTCGGAGAGGCCTTCTTCTTTTTTTCTAATGTAATGACTGTTCAGCCACTCCAGTTTCTTGCGATTGAAGATCGGCGCACTTCGTGAAATTGCGTGAAGGGAAAAGTCCTCCACGATCTTTTCGAAAGGAAGAATTTCCTCTCCTGATGGAGGTGTCCAGCCTAAAAGGACGAGGTAGTTGACGAGGGCTTCGGGCAAAAAACCCTCTTCTCTGTATTGGGAGACGGCTGTGGCACCATGGCGTTTGCTCAATGGTGATCGGTCTCCGCCGAGGATCAAGGTGTGATGGGCAAACGTGGGAGGTTGCCATCCCAGAGCGCGGTAGATCAGGATTTGACGTGGTGTGTTGGAGAGATGGTCTTCTCCGCGAATCACATGGCTGACGTGCATGAGATGGTCATCGATGACGCAGGCAAAATTATAGGCTGCCATTCCATCCGAACGGATGATGATAAAATCACCAATATCTTCGGATTCGAAATGCATCCTTCCGTGAATGAGGTCTTCAAAGACGATTGCTCCCTTTCCTACACGAAACCGGAGGACTGGCCGTTGGCCTTCCGTTTCCATTCCAAGAATCTCTTCTTTAGAAAGGGAATGGCATCGTCCATCATATCGAGGCATCTGCCCTTTTGAGAGCTGTTCTCTTCGAAGGGCCTCGAGCCTCTCATTCGAGCAGAAGCATTTGTATGCCTTTCCCGCTTCGAACAGTTGCTCGGTATACTGACGGTAAAACCATTGACGTTGAGACTGACGATAAGGGCCGTCCGGCCCACCTCTGTCAGGACCTTCCTCCCAGCGGATCCCTAACCACTGAAGATCTTCGAGGATGTGATCGATCGACGACTCGGTCGATCTCTCCACATCCGTATCTTCGATTCTCAGGATGAAGGTTCCCTCGTGACGTTTGGCAAAGAGATAGTTGAAAAGGGCGGTTCGGGCGTTTCCGATGTGCAATAGCCCGGTTGGAGCAGGTGCGAAGCGAACCCGAACATTGGTGATCATATAAGTTCTTGAAGAATGTCAAATGTCAAAGTTCAAATATCGAATTAAATCCAAAGCTCAAATTTAAGAAATGTTTTACTTGTCCATCGCAGGCAAGGATTTTGGAATTTGACATTCTTTTGACATTTGGATTTTGAAATTTGGATTTGCCAAATATGCTTCAGTCTTCTTCTATAAGCGCGATGGCATAGGCCGAGATTCCTTCTTCCCTGCCAACAAACCCCAATCCTTCAGGGGTGGTCGCTTTCACGTTCACCCTTTCCGCCTCAACCTCCAGGACACCTGCAATCTCTTTTGCCATTCGGGGAATGTGTTCGGAGAGCTTTGGTCTCTGAGCCAATATCGTCGCATCAATATTGACGATGTGAAATCCCTTCTCTCTTACCTTGTCCACCACTTTTCTTAGTAGAATGGTACTTCGGATGTTTTTGTATTGGGGATCTGTATCAGGGAAGTGTCTTCCGATGTCTCCCTCTGCCATGGCTCCAAGCAGGGCATCGCTTATGGCATGGAGGAGGACGTCGGCATCGGAGTGGCCCTGAAGTCCATAGAGGTAGGGAATTTTTACGCCTCCCAGGACCAAAGGTCGGCCTTCGACCAGTGCATGGACGTCGTATCCGAACCCAATTCTCATCGGCCTCCTCTATGGACTGGCTGATCTGGCTCGGCAAGGGTCTTCATCTTCAGAAAGAGATGGGCCAGCATCAGGTCTTCTGCTGTCGTAATCTTAATGTTGGTATAAGACCCCGGGAGGATATGGACTTTCGCTCCTAAGTGTTCCACAAGGGAGGCGTCATCTGTTCCGATAAAACCCTCTTGGCTTGCTTTATGGTAGGCTTCTTTAATCAATTTGGCTTGAAAGGTTTGTGGGGTCTGGATCTGCCAGAGGGATTCCCGATCCAATGTTTTTAGAACCGTTCCATCGGGATTGGCCATCTTGATGGTATCCTTCACTGGCATGGCCACCACAACAGCTCCGAACCGCACAGCCGAATGGATGGACTCTTCGATCATGGCTCTGCTGACAAACGGTCGGACGCCGTCGTGAATGGCAATTACCTCGACATCTTTCGGGAGGGCCTCGATCCCATTTTTCGCGGACTCTTGTCTCCGCTTTCCTCCTGGGATGATCTGGGAGATCTTTCGGTAATGGAATTTCTCCACGATCTCCTTCATACAGTAATCCATGTCCTCTTGACCGACCACCAGGACGATCGATTCGATGAGGGGACAGGCCTCGAACTTATCGAGGGTATGAACCAGGATAGGCTTCCCGGCCAGTAGGTGGAATTGCTTCTTCTTGCCATCCAGGAAACGCTGGCCCTTGCCAGCAGAGACGATCACTGCATCTGCCTTCACATTTTTGATTGAGACTGTCATCCTCTAAAATTCGCTGTCCAGATGGTAGTAGTATTCCTTTCCCTTGCCCTCTCGGCTCGTCTCCTCCTTGAGACGGGCAAAGATCATCCTTCCTGCAGGTGTTTGGAGAACGCTTGTCACGATGACATCGACCGTCTTGCCCATCTGCCTCTTTCCATTATCGACCACGATCATCGTTCCATCATCGAGATAGGCCACTCCCTGTCCCATTTCCTTTCCTTCCTTCAGGATCTTGACATTCATCTCCTCTCCGGGAAGGACGACTGGCTTCAGGGAGTTGGCGAGTTCGTTGATGTTGAGAACTTCGATACCCTGGAGCTCTGCGACCTTGTTGAGGTTCGAGTCATTGGTGACGATCTTGCCGTGAACTTCTTTGGCCAGCTCAATCAGTTTGGCATCGACCTCTTTGATCCCAGGGTAATCCGTATCCACAATTCTGACATTAACCCCCGCCTGTTTCTGGATATGGTGGAGAACCTCCAATCCCCTTTTGCCCCTTGTCCGTTTGATCGAATCGGATGAATCGGCAATGTGCTGGAGTTCGCTCAGAACGAACTGGGGAATGAGCAGGGTTCCTTCGACGAAGCCGGTCTCAGTGATGTCGGCAATGCGACCATCGATGATCACGCTGGTATCGAGAATCTTTGTATTCTCGCTGCGAGGAATGTTTTTAGAAAAAGGTTTCCAACCCGAGAGATGAATTTCTTCCCCTTTTTTGAAGCCGATTCGAACACCCATATATCCGCAGATTCCGTAAATTCCACCGTAAAAGGGAAGGGCGATATGCTCGTCGTTGAAAAGGTTGGAGAAGAAGACGTTGGAGATAAAATTGGCTACAATGAATCCGAGGATCAGTCCAATAAAACTTCCTAAAAGATTCCTTAGGGGGATCTTCCTCAATTCTTTCTCTATGAGAAGGGTGAGCGCTGCCAAAATCATCCCGCCGAGAAATCCCCACAGCCCAGCCTGGCGAGAAGGGAAAATCCCTGTCGTGAAATAATAGCCGCTGATACCGCAGATGAGGAATAGTAAAAAGCGAAGAATCCATGAGCCCATACAGTTCACCTCCTTTCCATGAATTTGCAGAATGACAACTCATTTGAGAAAACGATGGGGATTGTTTGGGATGGTCATGGTCCAAAGATCGTTCGAATCTCCCTTAACACCTCTGATTCTTTCATATTTCGGGCGACGGCCAGTTCCTTTACCAAGAGATTCTTGGCCATATCCATAATCTTTCTCTCCCCAAAGGAGAGTTCTTTTTCAGCCCTGAGAAGATGGAGATCTCGAAGCACCTCCGCGATTTCGTAGATCGATCCCGTGTTGATCTTCTCCATATACTCCCGGTATCTCCGATTCCATGTCTGATTGTCGATGGTGACATCACGATCCTTCAAGATATGGAAGACCTTCCGCACCTCGATTTTTTGGATGATTCCCCTTAACTTGGCTGCTCCCACATTGTCCTGGGGGATCATGATCGTCATGCCATTGTCTAAGATTCGAAGGATGTAGAAACTCTGTTGTTTACCTAAGATCTGTTTGGTCTCAATGGCTTCGATAACTCCTACCCCGTGCCCTGGATAAACTGCCTTGTCCCCGATCTCGAACATAAGATTAAAACCCCCTTCCTTCATGGGTGGTAAGTAGAGGGTGAAGAGTGGTACCTCTCACGACCTACTTTCCACTTTCGATATTCGAAAAACCCCTCGCTATTCTTAAGATGTCGTTTATCTCAGGTCGATTTCCCTGAATCAGCTTGCCGATGGAGGCATCGATTCCAAACCAACCTGAAATCTGAATCTTACCCTTCGCCTCACTTCTCTCGCCAGGTCCTACCGGCCGAAACACCTCCATCACGTCTCCGACCTTAAGGCCGGTCAACTTTCCAGCATTGATGTAAACCTCCTCGCCATCCACTTTGGCAACCCGACAAAACCAATCCAAACCGTCTAACTCCCTTGCCAGGGATTGACCCAGGTCGGAAATGGTAAGATCGATCGCCTTCATCTTGGCCTTCTCCTCGGAGAACGACCCTCTCTCCTTGCTGGCAAGGATGGGGTTACTGGCAGAGAGATTTTTGAAGGTTTTACCAGAGGAGGCATCCTTTAGTCTCATCTCTATTTTAATAATGGCCAAAGCGGTTTCGTCCCGATCCTTTGTGGCCTTCGTGGCGAAGACATAGGGGCCTGAAAGTTGTCCGACCACCAGGGCATGGATGCCGAAGACTTCGTTGAGCAAACTCAGAACCTTTGGCGTTTCCAGATCATTTAAGACGATCCCCCTGCTTTCCACAAATTCCCTCACCATCTGATAATCGACAAAGAGGACCCGTTGAGATCTCCGATTCACCTCTTCGATGAGCCTTTCAGCCACCCAATCCCCGAATACCTCATCGGCATGCTCGATTCGGTCATCGAAATGGGCAATGGCCACTTTCTTCTTTAAGTCCCGAAGTGGAAGAATAGGTGAAGAAGGAAAGGAAACTTCTTTCTCTGTTTCACGGAAAGATGGTCTGGTAGAAACGACAGGCAATTCCTTTCTCAGTTCTTCCTTCCGGATGGACGGTGTGGTAAATGAATCTCTTTTGGACAGGTATTCATCAACGGGGATGTAAAGGTATTTGGGTTGGTCTTTTCCTTCAGTGGCTCTGGGGTTAAGGACTTTAACATATTCCCTACCATCCACGATAATCACCTCTTTATCCAAAAGTTCTTTCAACTTCGCCTTGTGAGGGGTGCCCTTCTTAAGGGGGAACCAGGATGGAATGGAACAGGCAAAGGTGAAAGAAAGGACAAAGAGGAGAAAAAAAATGGAAAACCGAAACAACCCAGCCCTAAAGTCCATTTTTCCCCTTGTGAATCAACAAAAATAATTCTAACTCAAAATCGGCGAAAAATCAATTAAAGAATTTATCTTACCAGGACTTTTTGGGGATTGATTAGAGACCGGTAGCAGAGTTCGAAAAGCATAATGAAGACAATAAATTATCGTGGGCTCAGATCGACGATTGCTCTTCTTTAGGAAGAACGGGAAAGGAAGGTTACAACTCTTTGAAGGTCCTCGGGGGTATCAACAGAAAGAGGTTCATAGTCGACGGCCGTTACCTTGATGCGGTAGCCATTCTCTAAGGCTCGAAGCTGTTCAAGTTTCTCAAGTCTTTCCAGAGGAGTAGGCTTCATTTTCGAATACCTTAACAGAAAATCCCGACGGTACACATAGACGCCAATATGTTTAAATACCCTTTTGGCCAAGACCTCTTGACCATGGGAGGACTTGGAGAGGAGGCGCTCGATATTCAAGTCTCGGGGGAAGGGGATGGGAGAGCGTGAAAAATAGAGGGCTAAACCCTTCTGATCGACAACTACCTTCACAATATGAGGATTGAGCCAGTCCTTCACTTCTTTAATCCTCGTCATCAGAGTGGACATGGGAAGGGTATTGTCTCTGAGGAGAGGCCGTATGGCTTTATCGATGGTCGGTCCCTTGATCAGAGGTTCATCGCCCTGGACATTGACGATGATCTCTGCCCTGAGTTTTTGGGCAACCTCTGCTACACGGTCCGTTCCGGTAGGGTGATCTGGAGAGGTGATCACGCCGTTTGCGCCAAAGCCTCGAACAACGTCCAAGATTCTTTGATCGTCCGTGGCAACGATCGCTTTGTCGATCAATTTTGACTGGCAGACCCCTTCGTAGACGTGCTGGATCAGCGGCTTGCCGAGGATGTCAGCAAGGGGCTTCCCTTCGAACCGTGTCGACCCATACCGCGCAGGAATAACAGCAACCACTTTCATAAATGTTAATGCAAAGCCAAGAACGCCAAGCGTTTATTCCGACGATTTATTTCAGAATCAATTTAATCAAATTAACACGGGCCTGTCAATAAGTTACAACAGCTTCTTTTTCTTGCTTCGAAAGGGCAGTGGGAAATAATCCTGAGTGACTCGAATTTCGGCTAAGTAGGTATAATATTTTTCTTGGAGGTCTGTGATGGCAAGTTCAGGGAAAGGGGCAGGGCCTTTTGTTCAGCGATTAATTGTTCCATAATTATTAACAAAAATGTTAAGAAATTGGGAATAAGCTGTCAAGCGGTTTTTTTGATTTACATCCACGCATCTACCCATTTACGCAAGTACCCAATAACCCAATTCCTCTATTCCTAAATCCGCATTCCGCAATCCGAAATTCATAAAAATAGGCAATCGCTTAAAAAATAAACAATTTCCCCCCATTTCAATCACATTCGAATTCTGAATAATCCTTTGATTTTTAATGGTTATAAAAATCAATCATTGGCAAGGAATTTGCTTATATATTTCACAAACCTTTCCTCTCCCCTTGCGGGAGAGGATTAAGGTGAGGGGGTATAGTCCACGTTCTGTGTTATTTCAAGAACTTGTCAACCCTGAGCCCTCGGCCTGAGCTCGGGCCGAAGGCAAGCCCCAGCATTTATGCTGGGGAGTCAAAGGCTGGGGAGTCAAAGGGTTGACTTCAGAATGCGGATTTAATAGACTCATACTATCTTGAGATTAGTCGAAGGACATCCTAAACCAGGGTTTTCGAAGGGCTGAAAAATAAAAACAAAGGTTTTTTATAAATCTTTTTTAACCGATTAATGCCTTAACCATCAACTCATTTTAGGCTTCTGGAGTGAATTATGAAATGGTATTTCCAGAAGATGCCCTGTCGTCAGCTCTAAAGGAAATTCGCATTCCTTTGGAGCCTTCCTAAATTTATCGTCCACAAATCGAAAAGTATTTCAATTCAGCGTGTAAAAAAAAGGTATCCCCCATTCTCCTTCCCCCTTGCGCCTGCCTGCTGGTAGACAGGGGAGAGGGCAGGATGAGGGGGCGATAACTGAGGTTTCATCAAGATTAAGTCAATGTGCGCAGGGGAAGGCGATAATCGAATTCTGAAGGTTTGGCCGCAAGCGACTCGCTGAGTCGGGAAACAAGTTCTTGAAATAAAAAAGGAGGTTTCTAATGCCTTCATTTGTTGTTCATCTTTTGATCTCTCAAGATGTACTTAATTCTTTGGATATCGATGATATCAAGGGAGCTCGGAACTATTTTTTGTTGGGATCTTTGGGACCTGACCTCCCTTATTACCGAAATGTTTTTGGAACGGCTATTGGAACATTCTTTGAAGAAAAATATAATCCAGATTCACCAGGGTTCTATTCGGGTAACGGGGACTACTTTCATGCCAAGACGCCCAATCTATTCCCGATGAAAATGCTTGAAATCCTTAAAAAGGATAAAGATTCAAAAACAGAAAAAGAAAAATTGGCTTTTACTTTAGGTTATTTAACTCATGTGGCCGCTGACCAACACATCCATCCCCTTGTGGAGGAGTACGCAGGATCATTTTACGTGTCAGGCATAAACCGAAAGAGGCATCGAACTTTAGAGGTGTATCAAGATATCTTTCTATATGAGAAATGGTCTGGCAAAAAGTTTTTTCAAGAGGATTTCCCACCGTGGTTTGATGTATCCCAGCCCCAAAAAGAAGCAGAGATACAGACCATAGGGCTAGAGGGAGAGCCCAAGACCGAAAAGATACTCTCTTCTAAGATTTATACGTATGACTGGTTTAGATCATTCATTCAACGGGCTTTCTTTGAGACCTATGGAGTAATTATTGATGGAGATGAGATCGAAAAATGGGTCAAGGGATTTAATTCTATTTTTAACCCGATGCCAAAGATAGGACCTTACTATGACGCAAATAAAAACATAGAGAAGGGCACAGAGGAGGCGAAGGGATTCAAGGATATGTTTTATGGCGAGGAAACGAATTATCTCTCAAAGTGCTTTGAGCCAGCTAAGAAGCTATCTGTAAGGTATGTTTCCATTGCTAAAAAGTTTTTTGCATCCCAGGAAATATCAGACAATGAAAGGAGGGAATTCTTGACCCAAATACCCGATGCGGATTTAACTATTCCGTTAATGCATAGTAATACGGGATTAAGTCTTTAATTTTAGCAATTTGCCAATGTATTTAATTCTCTTGGCGGAATTTGGTGG
>CAZFJD010000047.1:0-687 GCA_964518775.1 uncultured Syntrophaceae bacterium | reverse complement strand
GTGGAAAAGTTGAACGATAGGGGAATTGGGGGAGGAGCTGACACCGTCTTTCATAGAATAGGAGCCAAAAAAATTACTTGACTTATTTAACCTATAGGTTAAAATGAATTTGCTCCCCATTTCAAAAGGTTTCTATACCGTTTACGCTGTAGCGAAAAGCAGGGAGCACTGCGAGCTGCTCGAATTTCTCGGGGGGCTTGGTCAGACCCTTCAAAAAGATTCTGATCGGATGCTGGCTCTTTTAGGTAGAGTGGCAGTGGAAGGACCGCCAAGAAACACAGAGACTTCTCATCAGATTAAGGGAAAATTGTTTGAATTTATTCAGGGAAGGTTGAGGGTTCTCTGGTTCTACGATGAAGGAAAGCTAATTATTTGCACAAGTGGTTTTGTTAAGAAGGGGCAGAAAACCCCTCGGGGTGAGATAGACCATGCGATTCAGCTGATGGATGACTATTTCGAGGATAAGGAAAGAGCACAAATACAGATATTTGGGGAAGAGGGTGTCTAAATGAAGAAAAAATCGTTTAAAGAACTTTTCGATCAGGCAAAGGGACGGGATACATATTGGGTTGCCTCCCTCATTCTCGATTTTACTGAGGGACTTCATAAAATGATGGAGGCAAACGGGGTCTCCCGGAGTGAACTTGCAAGACGCCTTGGAGTTAGCCCTGCTTATATTACTAAGGT
>CAZFJD010000046.1:12904-14220 GCA_964518775.1 uncultured Syntrophaceae bacterium | reverse complement strand
CTCTAACGTTAGACCATACGGGCTTCGTAACCCTAACCCTCACCTAAAGCCGGAATATTCTCATGGTTCGTGGGTACCCCGGTCATGGAGTATTACTTAGAATAGAGCTCTACGATCAACTTCTCCTGTATCGGGATGGTGATGTCCTCGCGAGTCGGCAGCCCCTTCACGTTCCCCTTCATCTGTTCCTTATCCAATTCTAACCATTGAGGAACGCCTCGCCGAGCCACCCCTTCCAGAGCTTCTAAGATGCGGACAACCTTCTTGCTCTTCTCTCGAACCTCAACCACATCCCCAGGCTTTAAAAGAAAGGAAGGGATATTCACTTTTGTCTGGTTGACCAAGAAGTGGTTGTGTCTCACAAGCTGCCGTGCTTCGTTTCTCGAATTGGCAAAACCAAAGCGATAGACCGCATTGTCCAACCTCCTTTCCAGAAGGGAGAGAAGGGTTCCGCCTGTGATGCCTTTTTGTCGGTCCGCTTCTTTGAAGGTGTTTCGGAACTGGTTTTCCAGAATCCCATACAACCGCTTGACCTTCTGTTTTTCTCTCAACTGAGCTCCATAATCGGAGAACTTTCTTCGATTTTGACCATGTTGCCCAGGAGGATAATTCCTCCGCTCAATGGCACACTTCTCCGTATAGCATCTCTCTCCCTTGAGAAAGAGTTTGAGATTCTCTCTCCGACAAAGCCGACAAGCCGATTTCGTGTATCTCGCCAATCTTAACCTCCTTACACCCTCCTGCGTTTTGGAGGACGACATCCGTTATGGGGAATGGGTGTAACATCCTTAATGAGATGGACTTTGAGACCCGTCGCCTGAAGAGAACGGAGGGCTGACTCCCTTCCAGCCCCCGGCCCTTTCACATAGACATCAATAGACCGGACGCCCTGTTCCATCGCCTTTTTCGCAGCATCCTCGGCTGCCATTTGGGCGGCAAAAGGCGTACTCTTTCGAGAGCCCTTGAAGCCTTGTGTCCCGGCACTTGACCAGGTGATCACATTCCCCTCTGTGTCCGTGATGGTGATAATGGTATTGTTGAATGTCGCCTGAATGTGGGCGATGCCTATCTGAATATTCTTCTTTACCTTCTTTTTCTTCGTCCCGGGCCCTTTGGCCATATCTTCTCCTTTACCCCGTTAGATGGAAGGTCACCTCGCTTGTGGTATTAAACTCCACGACATGCCTCATTTAGTCTAGCCAAACACATTTAAATTCGAAATCCGAATATCGAAATCCTAAACAAATTCAAAATTCAACTATCAAAATTCGAAACTTTTTTGTTTGGATAATTTGTATTTTGAACATTTGTGCTTG
>CAZFJD010000046.1:0-12804 GCA_964518775.1 uncultured Syntrophaceae bacterium | reverse complement strand
GCTTGTTTCGCCTGCCCGCCGAACAAGTTCTTTGGCAGGCGGGGATTTCGTGCTTGGAATTTAGAGTTTGATCCACCCTGACCTATTCCTTCTCCTTTTTCTTCCCGATGATTGCCCGACGTGGTCCCTTTCGTGTCCTCGCGTTGGTGTGAGTTCTTTGCCCCCGGACTGGCAAGGACTTGCGGTGGCGGAGTCCCCGGTAAGAACCGATATCCATCAACCGCTTGATGTTCGTAGCCACCTCCCGCTTAAGATCTCCCTCCACTTTGTATTCCTGTTCGATAATGTCCCGGATGCGAACGACCTCGGTCTCTGTGAGCTTATGAACCTGGGTGTCCTTGTTGACGTTTGCCTTTTCGAGGATCTTATTCGCGGAGGGTCTTCCAATGCCGTAGATATAGGTGAGGGCAACCTCAACCCGCTTATCCCTTGGAAGATCAACACCTGAAATACGTGCCATGCTGCCTCCTTGAAGGTTCGAGGATCGCTTCGCTTGAGGATCGCTACGCTTGAGGTATGAAGCACATCATTTCGCCTCTTTCCTCGAGTCCCGCTTCCGGGACGATCCTCCGTCCTCAGTCATTTGTTAACCTTGTCGTTGTTTATGTTTAGGGTTCTCGCAGATCACCCGGATCACCCCTCTACGTTTAACGATCTTACATTTATCGCAGATCTTTTTGACCGAAGCCCTCACTTTCACAGTCTTTACCCTCAAATCCTCCCCATCCCCCCTTTGCTAAAGGGGGGCGAGGGGGGATTATTTACTTCTCCCGGAAAATAATCCTGCCCCGGGTGAGGTCGTAGGGTGATAATTCAACCGTTACTTTATCCCCAGGGAGGATCTTGATGAAGTGCATTCTCATCTTTCCAGAAATATGGGCCAGCACCTTGTGCCCACTTTCCAGTTCCACTCGAAACATAGCGTTGGGAAGGGTCTCCAGGACCTTCCCTTCAACTTGAATCGCCCCCTCCTTTGGCATAGAAACTCCGTCCGCACCCTAACGGGGCGTCGCGTCTAATAGACGAACGATTCGCGCAAAAATCTCTTCCTGTCCGCCCACTCCCTGGATCGAGCGGAGATAGTTCTTAAGCTTGTAATACTGGATGAGAGGAGCGGTCTGCTTCTCATATTCCTTCAGCCGGATTCGGATGGTCTCCTCCTTATCATCTTCCCTTTGATAAAGGGGTCCGCCACACCGATCACAAATCTCTTCTGCCTTGGGTCGGTGGAAGAGGAGATGGAACATCGCCCCGCAGCTTCTACAGGTCCTCCTGCCGGTGAGCCGACGTACCAACTCTTCGGCATTTACCTTAATGTTGATGACATGGTCGATCGACCTTCCCATGTTCACAAGGATGGGCTGGAGAGCCTCTGCTTGGGCAATCGTTCTCGGAAATCCATCGAGGATGAAACCTGGCTTGCAATCGGTTGCTCTCAGGCGCTCGTCGATGATCCCGATGACCACCTCATCCGGAACAAGTTGTCCCTGGTCCATAAAGGTCTTTGCCTTCGTTCCTAAGGGAGTGGCCTCCTTCACGGCCTTCCTCAGAATGTCCCCAGTGGAGATTTGGGGGATGTGATAACGTTCAACGATCATCTGTGCTTGAGTCCCTTTTCCAGCCCCAGGAGGTCCTAACAGTATTAAATTCATTCAGCGTCACCCACCACTTAAGGATCAATGTACAATGCAAATTTAGCATTGCAAATTGCAAAATTCTTAATCCTCTTTTTTCAATTTTCATTTTGCAATTTACAATTTGCAATGAGTCTTACCTTACCCTCGCCTCCCTTTCAATCTGCCCTTTTTCATCAACCCTTCGTAATGTCTCGTCAGCATGTGGGCTTCGATCTGCTGGACTGTATCCAGAGCCACTCCGACCACGATCAAAAGGGATGTTCCTCCAAAATAGAAGGAGACATTGAATTTTTGATAGAGGATCGTGGGCAGCACGCAGATGGCTGAGACATAGATGGCTCCTCCCAAGGTGACTCGCGTAAGCACTTTGTCGATATACTCAGCGGTCTTCTGTCCGGGCCGGATGCCAGGAATGTAGCCACCAAACTTCTTCATGTTTTCGGCCACATCGTTTGGATTGAAGGTCACGGCCGTATAAAAATAGCAGAAGAAGATAATGAATCCCACATAAAGAAGATTATAGAGGAGTGAGGTCGGTCCTAAGCTATTAAGGATCGATTGGATCCAGGGATATGCCTCCAGCAAGTCCTTTGGTATAAAGTTGGCGATCGTCAGAGGAAACATTAGGATCGAGGAGGCGAAGATCGGCGGAATAACGCCGGATGTATTTAATTTCAATGGCAGGTGGGTGCTCTGTCCGCCATAAACCTTTCTTCCCACAATTCGCTTGGCATATTGAACCGGAAGCCTTCGCTGACCGGTTTCGACGAAGATGATGACAGCGACCACCAATACCATGATGATGATCAAGACCAGAATGGTGACGAGACCTATCTGTCCCACTCGGAAGAGTTCATAGGTGCTGGCAATGGCATTTGGCATCCTGGCCACGATCCCAGCAAAGATGATCAGAGAGATGCCGTTTCCAATTCCCCTTTCTGTGATCTGTTCACCCAACCACATGATGAAAGCTGTGCCAGCGGTCAGTGTGATGACGGTCATGATTCGGAAGGACCATCCTGGAACTAAGACGATCATCTCTCCTGCTGCTCCCCTCATATTCTCCAACCCCACAGCGATTCCAAATCCCTGGATCATGCTGAGAATGACCGTTCCATAACGAGTGTATTGGACGATCTTTTTTCGTCCCATCTCTCCCTCCTTTTGGAGGCGTTCGAGATAGGGGATCACTACGGTGAGAAGCGAGAGGATGATCGAAGCACTGATATAAGGCATGATGCCCAGGGCAAAGACCGAAAGCCTTTCTAAGGCTCCTCCTGAGAACATATCGATGAGGCTGAAGAGCGTTCCTCTTGCTTGGGCAAAGAAGGAGGCCAGGGCATCCCCATTGACTCCAGGTGTCGGGATGTGGACACCTATGCGATAGACCGCCAGAAAGAGAAAGGTGATCAGAATCCTGCGTTTCAGTTCCGGGATTTTAAAGATATTCTGGGCCCCTGAAATCATGAGCCAATGACCTCCACCTTCCCTGAGGCAGCCTCCACCTTCTTCAGTGCTGCTTTACTCACTTGATGGACTCTTACGGTCAGAGGGTACTGGAGCTCTCCATCGGAGAGAAGTTTGACCCTCTCCCCCTTTTTTTGAAGGCCGGATTGTAGAAGGAGATCGGGATCGATGACGGAATCCTTGGGAAAACGATTGAGGTCTCTCACATGGATGATGGAGCAATGCTTCTTAAACGGACTCCGAAAACCCCTCTTAGGAAGACGTCGCTGGAGCGGCATCTGTCCGCCTTCAAAACCAGCTTTTGTCCCGCGACCGGAACGAGCATTCTGGCCCTTCGATCCTCGGCAGGCCGTCTTGCCATGGCCGGATCCGATTCCCCTTCCCACGCGTTTTCTCTTCTTTCTTACTCCCTCAGAAGGTTTCAGCTCTTCGAGTATCATCGGGTCTCCTTATCAGATCCTTCCATCACTTCCACGAGGTGGCTCACTCGATCAATCATCCCTCGGATCTCAGGTCGGTCTGACAAATGAAGGACTTGATGAAGCCGTTTGAATCCGAGCGCCTGAATGGTCTTCCTCTGATCTTCCGGTTGCCCAATGGCACTCCTTCTCCATTTGACCTTAATCGTCCTCTCCATATCGAACCCTTAGGCCTCCGATGCCTTCTCCTCTCTTTTTTCGGCGACCTCCTCAGAGCCTCTCAGTTGGCCGATGGCCTGAAAGGTGGCCTTGATGAGGTTGTGGGGATTATTCGAGCCCAGAGATTTCGTGAGGATGTTTTGAATTCCTGCCGACTCTGCAATCGCCCTGAGGACAGCACCAGCGATGACGCCTGTTCCCTGAGAAGCTGGTTTCAGGAGCACCTTCGCCGCCCCAAATCTTCCTGTCACTTCAAAGGGGATCGTTTGATTCACGATGGGAACAGAGACTAAGTTCCGTTTCGCATGTTCAATTCCCTTCCGGATGGCTTCGGGGACTTCATTGGCCTTCCCCAATCCACTCCCCACATGGCCTTTTCGATCTCCGACCACGACGAGGGCACTGAAGCTGAACCTTCTTCCTCCTTTAACGACTTTCGCCACCCGGTTGATATGGACTACCCGGTCGGTTAATTCCAACATACTTGGATCAATCTTCGGCAATGTCCGTCCCTCCTAAAGAGGTCTCTGAAAAACCTTTTGTCAGAGCCCTCTGAGATTTCTGACTTCTTCAGAAATCTCTTAAAAGATCAAACCATTCACTCTCGCGGCCTCGGCCAATGCTTTGACCCTACCATGATAGAGATAGCCGTTTCGATCAAAGACCACTTTTTGGATTCCCTTTTCAAGACATTTTTTGGCGATCAGTTCCCCCACCTTCTTTGCCGCTTCCACATTTCCCGAATAGCGTAGACTTCCTTTCAGCTCAGGGCTTAAAGTGGAGGCACTGGCAAGGGTCCTGCCCTCCGTATCCACAATGGCTTGGGCATAGATATGCCTCAAGCTTCGAAAGACGTTGAGGCGAGGCTGTTCTGGAGTCCCTTTGATCTTACTCCTCACTCTCTTTTTTCTTTTGCTGCGAGCCAATCCCTTACTCTTCTTCAATGGCTTGCCTCCCTACCTGTGCCTGCCTGCCCTACACCATGACGGTATAGGCCCTGCCGATAGGCAGGGTAGAGATCTACTTCCGGCGGGCTCGTCCCCTAAGCTTTAGCCTTTCCAACCTTCTTTCGGATCCTTTCGCCGACGTATCGTATCCCTTTTCCTTTATAAGGCTCGGGCAGTTTGATGGAACGAAGCTCAGCGGCAATATTTCCTACCTGTTGCCTATCCATCCCTTTCACAGTGATTTGGGTCTGTTTTTCCACTTCCACCTTTATCCCTTCAGGAATCGGGTAGAGGATTGGATGAGAGAATCCCAGAGAGAGTTTGAGAGCCTTATCTTGAAGGTCTGCGCGGAATCCAATTCCGACAATCTCAAGTCGTTTCTCGAATCCCTTGGTGACTCCGGTGACCATATTGGCGATGAGACTCCGGATCAGACCTTGAAGAGCCCTTGAGGTGCGATTGTCATCTGCACGCTGGACGAAGACCTTTCCACCGTCCACTGCGACAGAAATCCCAGAAGGGAGAGAGTGAAGGAGATGGCCTTTGGGTCCTGTCACCTCCACCTTCGACGGATCGCAGGTGACCTTCACCTCTTTTGGCAAAACGACCGGCATTCTTCCAATACGAGACATAAATAACCTCTAAATGCCAAATGACAAAGTTCGCACGAAGTGACGAACTGAAAGTGAGTCAATTTCAAATCAAATCCAAAGCTCAAATGTCAAAAATTTTTGTTTTGACATTTGGATCTTGAAATTTGAAATTAAAAAATTTTTACCATACATAACATAAAACCTCTCCGCCCACATTAGCCTTTCGCGCTGCTTTGTCCGTCATAATTCCCTTTGGGGTGGAGAGGATTGAAATTCCTAATCCGCTCATGACCGAAGGGATGCGGTCACTCCCTACGTAGAATCTTCGGCCTGGCTTGCTGGCCCGTTTGAGATGGATCAACCCTTGTTTGTCGGTATCGTATTTGAGAAAGATTCGGATCATCTCATGCTGGTGATCATCGGTCACGATCTTGAAATTTTTGATAAACCCCTCCTCCTTCAAAATCTTTACGATCTCCCGTTTCAGTTTGGAAGAAGGAACATCCACCTTCTCAAATTTCTCTTTGGACCCGTTTCGAATTCGGCTGAACATATCGGCCAATGGATCGGTCATCGACATAGAAACCCCCGCACGCTTACCAGCTGGATTTGATCACTCCGGGAATCTCGCCCCTGGAGGCATACTTCCTGAGACAGAGTCGGCACATATTAAATTTCCGATAATAGGCCCTTGGTCTTCCACAGAGAGGACATCGATGGTATTGACGGACCTTAAATTTCTGAGGCCTCTGTGCCTTATTCATCAATGAAAGTTTAGCCAATTTTTCCTCCCCATCACGCTTTGCGCCAAGCGCTTAGCGTTTTCTAATTCCTAAAGGGCATCCCCAATAATCTCAGTAACTCTTTTCCTTCCTCATCGGTCTTGGCCGTAGTCACGATGACAATGTTCATCCCTTTCACTTTGTCGATCTTGTCATAGTGAATCTCTGGAAAGATGAGTTGTTCCCGAATGCCCAAGGCATAGTTTCCCCTTCCGTCGAAGGATTTTCCAGAGAGGCCTTTAAAGTCCCTTACCCTCGGGAGAGCCACATTCACCAGGCGATTGAAGAATTCATACATCCTCTCTTTTCGAAGGGTGACCATACATCCGATTGGCATCCCAGCTCTCAATTTGAACTGGGCAATCGATTTTTTGGCTTTTGTGATCACGGGCTTCTGTCCTGTGATCTGACTCAGCTCCTGAACAGCGGAATCGAGGATTTTTATATTTTGAATGGCCTCCCCTAATCCCATATTGATAACGATTTTTTCGAGTTTAGAGACCTCCATCTTGTTGCGATACCCGAATCGTTTCGTCAGCGAAGGGACGACTCTCTCCTGATAAATCTCCTTCAACTTAGCCATTTCTCCACCTATTTATCGAAAATTTCGCCACATTTGCGGCAATACCGAGTCTTCTTGCTGCCCTCTATGAGGCGGTGACCGATCCGAACGGGCTTATTACACTTTTCGCAGAGGAGCATCACATTGGAGATATGGAGGGGTGCTTCCTTTTCGATAATCCCTCCCTTTCTTTGCTGGCCGTGAGGTCGAGAATGCCTCTTTACGAAATTGATCTTCTCAATGAGCAGCTTCTCCTTTTCAGGAAAGACCTTCAGGACTCGCCCGCTCTTGCCCTTCTCCTTTCCATTGATCACCATCACGAGATCATTCTTCTTAATATGGAATTTCGGTGCGATCATGTCGATTCCCTTTTAGAGAACCTCCGGAGCCAAAGAGATGATCTTCATAAATCGCTTGGCACGAAGTTCTCTGGCGACAGGGCCAAAGATTCGAGTTCCAATCGGTTCTCCCTGGGGGTTGATCAGAACGGCAGAGTTGTCATCGAATTTGATGTAGGAACCATCCAGACGTTTCACTTCTTTCTTCGTCCGGACGATGACGGCGCGAACCACATCTCCCTTCTTGATCTTGGAGTTGGGCAGGGCATCCTTGACGGAAACAACAATGATATCGCCTACGGTCGCATACTTGTGCCGCGAACCGCCGAGCACTTTAATGCACCCCAATTTTTTGGCTCCCGAATTATCGGCGACTTCGAGGATCGTACGCATCTGGATCATCGTGGACTCCATAACGGAAGGTGAAGTGTAGGCCAGTCCATCACGCAGCCCGTTCAAGGATCTCCTTGACACGCCATCGCTTCTCTTTGCTTAACGGACGGGTTTCAACCAGTAGGACCTTATCACCCATGTGACACTCATTCCTTTCGTCATGGGCCTTCACCTTCTTCCTTTTCCGGACATATTTCTTATAGACCGGATGGAGAACGAGACGATTCACCATGACGACCACGGTCTTATCCATCTTGTCGCTCAGGACCACGCCCGCCAATGTCTTCTTCTTTCCTCTCTCTACCATTCCCTCTATTTCCCTTTCGTCGGGGACTTCTCACCGAGCATCGTCTTCACCCGAGCAATGTCCCGTTTAACCTGTGGGATCCGCGCCACATTCTCCAGTTGTCCTGTGGCATGTTGAAAACGAAGATTCAAGAGTTCCTCCTTCAACTCCTTTTCTTTCTCAAGCAGCTCCCCCTCGCTGAGAAGACGAAGATCCTTCGCTTTCATGAACGGCTCCCCCTCATGATGAATCTTGTACGGAGAGGTAATTTGTGAGAGGCCAAAAGGAATGCCTCCCTCGCCCTCTCCTCCGGGACCCCTTCCATCTCATAGAGAATTCGGCCAGGTCGGATCACGGCCACCCAATCTTCAGGAGCCCCTTTCCCTTTTCCCATCCGGGTCTCCGCAGGTTTCTTGGTAATCGGTTTATCCGGAAAGATACGGATCCAGATTCGGCCGGTCCGTTTGATGAATCGGGTCATCGCAATTCGTGCGGCCTCGATCTGGCGTGTGGTTAACCAGCCGCATTCTGCGGCTTGGAGCCCGAAGTCACCGAAGTTGAGAGTTTTCCCGCGGGAGGCGACCCCTTTCCTCCTTCCCTTCTGTTGCTTTCGATATTTTGTCTTCTTCGGCATCAACATAACTTTTACCTATCAATCGAATGCCCAATGACAAAGTTCAAATGTCAAAGGAAGCCCAAAATCAAAATGTCAAAATTTTTTGGATTTTGAAATTTGGATTTAGTTGTTTCAGGCAGCTCTTTCTTCTCCTTCTTTCGTTGGGAAGACCTCGCCTTTGAAGATCCAGACCTTCACCCCGATGATGCCATAGGTCGTCTTGGACTCGGCAAGACCGAAATCGATATCCGCTCGAAGGGTGTGGAGGGGAACTCGACCTTCCCGGTACCATTCCTTCCGAGCCATTTCTGCTCCTCCCAACCTTCCAGCACAAGAGATCTTAATTCCCTTCGCCCCCAGTTTGAGCGCAGAGCCCACGGCCTTCTTCATGGCTCTCCGAAATCCGACCCGCCTCTCCAACTGAAGAGCCACATTCTCAGCAACCAGTTGGGCATCGACCTCTGCCCTCTTAACCTCCTGGATGTTGATGAAGATCTCCTTTCGGGTCATCTCTTGGAGCTCTTTCTTTAGGTTCTCAACCTCGGCTCCCTTTTTTCCAATGATGATTCCAGGTCGAGCGGTATAGATGCTCACCTTTGCCTTTTTTGCCTTGCTGGCAGCCCTTTCGATCTCGATCTTGGAGACTCCCGCATGGTGGAGTTTCTTCTTCAGATGATCACGGATCCGAATATCTTCGATGAGGAGTTGAGGATAATCCTTCTCTGCATACCATCGGGAATCCCATGTCTTGATGAATCCCAATCGAAAACTGTTTGGATGCACTTTCTGTCCCAACTTCGTCCTCCTTTACCCCGTTAGAAATGACGGGGCTTTAACTCCGCCCTCTAAAAGAAATGAACATTTTCTCTTTACATCCCCGCTATAAATGGCAAAGCCTTCTAACGGGGTCTACCCTTCGTCCAAGACGATCGTGATATGGCTGGTTCTCTTTCGGATCATCGTAGCCCGGCCCAAGGCCCTCGGCGTATAACGTTTCATCGTCGGCCCCTGATCCACCGTAATTCTCTTAACGTAGAGTCGGTCGACATCAATGGTCTTTTTCTGATTGGCATTTGTAATGGCCGATTTCAATAATTTGATCAGGGTCTTGGCTGCTGCCTTCTTGGTAAAGGCCAGGACATGCATAGCCTCCTCCGCTCTTTTCCCACGAATCAGATCGGCCACCAAGCGAGCCTTGTTCGGTGCAATACGGCCGAACCTTAGTCTTGCCGTGACTTCCATCTCTTCCTCGCCCTGCTATGGAGCCTTCCCCTTGACCTTCGTCTTTCGGTCTCCAGAATGACCATGGAAAGTTCGTGTTGGAGAAAATTCTCCCAATTTATGCCCAACCATCTCCTCCGTGACAAAAACCGGAATAAATTTCTTCCCATTGTGGACCGCGAAGGTCAACCCCACCATTTCAGGGAGGATGGTGGATCGCCTCGACCAGGTTTTGATCACCTTCGATTCCCTCGCCCTTCGAATCTCTTCTACCTTTTTCATGAGATGGAGATCCACAAAAGGTCCCTTTTTGATCGAGCGGGCCATCAATCTCTCCTCTTTAATATATATTTATCCGTGGTCTTATTCTTTCGCGTTTTCTTCTCGGAGACACCCCACGGCGTGCACGGGTGTCTGCCACCCGAACTCTTTCCCTCACCTCCACCCATGGGATGGTCGATCGGATTCATGGCTACCCCACGAACCGTAGGACTCCAACCTAACCATCGATTTTTTCCCGCTTTTCCCAGGGAGATGTTTTCATGCTCCAAGTTGCTTACTTGGCCGATGGTGGCATAGCAATCTTGCAGAACCAATCGAACTTCACCGGAGGGAAGTTTGATATGGGCATATTTACCCTCCTTTGCCATTAGTTGACCAGAAGCTCCGGCACTTCGACTGAGCTGGCCACCCTTTCCCACCTTCAACTCAATATTATGAATCAGCGTGCCCGTAGGAATATTGCGCAAGGGAAGGGCATTGCCAGGCTTAATATCGGCTGTTGGACTCGCAATCACTCGGTCGCCCACCTGAAGTTGATCTGGCGCAAGGATGTAACGTTTCTCGCCGTCAGCATAGTAAAGGAGAGCAATGCGGGCGGAGCGATTTGGATCATACTCGATGGAAGCAACTCTGGCCTGGACCTCCCGCTTATCCCGTTTGAAATCGATGAGACGATACATTCTCTTGTGGCCCCCTCCCCGATGCCAAGCAGTGATTCTTCCATAACAGTTTCTTCCCCCTGTCTTCTTCAGTGGAAGAACGAGGCTTTTCTCTGGCTCTAAAGCCGTGATCTCCTCATACGTGGAGATGGTTTGAAACCGCCTTCCAGGAGAGGTTGGTCGAAACTTCTTAATCGCCATGTCTTAACCCCATCAATATAATTCCAAATGTCAAAGTTCAAATTTCAAATCAAATCCAAATTTCAAATGTCAAAGCTTTATGAATTTTGACATTCCTTTGGCATTAGGATTTTGTCATTTGAACTTTACTCTTTCATTAGGCTCCTTCAAAGAAATCGATACGATCGCCTTCTCTTAGGGTGACGATCGCCTTCTTCCAATCGGGCCTCTTCCCATACCTTCTACCCAGACGTTTCACTTTGCCTAAAACGTTGCAGGTATGGACCCCAAGGACTTTGACCTTGAACAGGCGCTCCACAGCGGATTGAATCTCGATCTTGTTTGCATTCCGGTCCACCTCGAAAGCATACTGACGGTTGGCCTCTTTCTGCTGAGTGCTTTTTTCAGTAATCAAAGGTCTTCGGATGATCTGATAAGCTTCCTTCATGGTGCGAGCACCCCTTGGATCCTTTGGACTGCGGGACTTAGTAAAATTAAATACTCATGATTTAAGATATCGTAGACATTCAGGCCTTCACATCTCAGAACCTGAACCTTAGGAATATTCCGGGCCGATCGTTCTAACAGAGTACGTTTGTCATCAATCACAATGAGGGCATCATTGGCCTGGAATCTTTTCAACACCTCAAGGACCTGACGGGTCTTAAACGTGTCCAGCGGGAGGTCTTCGAGAAGAATCAGTTTCCCTTCCTGACGTTTCAAGCTGAGAGCAGCCCTGAGAGCGGCCCGCTTTACCTTTTTAGGAAGAGAGAACGAGTAATCTCGGGGCATGGGGCCAAAGGTGGTTCCTCCTCCCTTCCAGAGAGGAGACCGTCGGGACCCCGCCCGTGCCCTTCCTGTGCCCTTCTGTCTCCAGGGTTTTGCTCCTCCTCCCCGAACCAAGGCTCTGTTCTTCGTGGCGGCGGACCCTTTCCTTTTGGAGGCCAACGTCATCCGGACGACGTCATAGAAGAGGGAAGGATTGATCTCTGCGCTAAAGACCCTGTCGTCAAGCTCAGTATCACTCACCTTTCGATTTTCAATGTCATAGACGGAAAAAGTGCTCATCTCATCCTTTCCTTAAGCCGACGCAGGTTTAGTCGTTTTGCCCTTTTTGGTTGCATTTCGAATGAGGATCAGTCTGTTCCGGCTTCCCGGAATTCCGCCTTTGAGCAGGATGAGGTTCTGGTCCTCTTTCACATCCAAGACAGTGATATTTTGGAGAGTCACCTTCTCATTCCCATGATGTCCTGGCATCTTGAGGCCTTTGAAAACGTGGTGCGGATAAGCGGCTGAGCCGACGGAGCCTCCATGGCGAAAATATTCGTGCGTTCCATGCGATCCAGGGGAACCGTGAAATCCATGACGCTTCATGACACCTGTAAACCCTCTTCCTTTGCTGAGACCGGTCACATCGACGACGTCTCCGGGCTTGAAGACGCTCACGGTTATTTCCTCTCCCAATTCGACCCCTTCCATATTCTCCACACGAAACTCTTTCAGGTGATAGGAGGGGCCTACCCCTGCCTTCTTAAAATGGCCAGTCAGCGGTTTGTTCACCCTCTGAGCATTCCTGGGAAGGAAACTGAGTTGAACGGCGTTATAGCCATCCTTCTCCTTCGTCTTCTTTTGGATTACCCTGCAAGGCCCGGCTTCGATGACGGTCACTGGAACGACCGACCCATCTTCGAGAAAAATTTGAGTCATCCCCAGTTTTCTCCCGATGATGCCCAACGTCCTCTCCATATTTCTTTCCATCTCCAATCCCCCTTTCCACGTTTTCTAAAAAGGGGGGTTACGGAGGATTATAGTTTGATTTCGACATCGATCCCTGCTGCCAAATCGAGCTTCATCAGCGCATCCACTGTCTGCTGCGTAGGCTCTAAGATATCGATGAGGCGTTTATGGGTCCGAATCTCGAACTGTTCCCTTGATTTCTTGTCGACATGGGGGGATCTCAGCACACAGAATTTATTGATCCGCGTGGGAAGAGGGATGGGACCCGCGATACTGGCGCCAGTTCGCCGAACCGTATCGACGATCTCAGCAGTCGATTTATCCAGAAGCTTATGATCATAAGATTTCAGACAGACCCTGATCTTCTGTGTGGTCATCTTCAAACCCTTTCCTTATTACTCCGTGACATCGCTGATGACGCCTGCGCCAACGGTTCGCCCACCCTCCCGAATCGCAAACCGCAACT
>CAZFJD010000045.1:0-14302 GCA_964518775.1 uncultured Syntrophaceae bacterium | reverse complement strand
ATCTTGATTGGGCCATCTTCAAGAATACTTTCTGGGAAGCTTCGGCACAGCGCCTCATGCAAGCCCTTGGGGCTTACGGATTCTTAGGGCTCAAGAAAGGGCTTAAACCTTATCTTAAGCACATACCTGCAGGACTTCGTAATCTTGAAATAGCAGCTTCACAGGTAGCATCCCTCCCCCGACTTCGGGTGCTCGCCCTGGCATGCCAGAGGGCGATCGATGAAAAGGGATATGATGGGAGATCGTGAATGAGGCCTCTCGCTGTTGTCACCCCTTACAGTCCAAGACCTTCTTTTGAGAAGACCCTCCTTTCTCTAACGAAGTCAGGACTGGTCGAACGTGTTGTGATCGTAAGCCAGGAACCGGTTCATTTCAAAATGAAGAGGTGTCGTGTTCTTGTCGGCGGACCTATTTCTTCACACGAAACACTCAGCCAGATGATTAGTGGGATCCGAACGAAGTACCTTCTTCTTTTACCAGAGGCCCAGCAAGTCTCGATCGAGCCTAAAGCCATGGAGAGATTCCTGGAGAAGGCTGAGTCCATGAAAGCAGGACTCGCCTATTCCGATTTCTACGAGGAAAGCGAACACGGAAAGATCTTTCATCCACTTAATGATTATCAGTTAGGAAGCATCCGCGATGATTTTGACTTCGGTGCCATGCTCCTCTTTTCAGTCTCTGCGATCCGGAAGACCATGAAAAAATATAGCGTCATACCGAGCGTTAGATTCGCCGGCCTCTACGATCTTCGTCTGAAGGTCTCCATCGAGCATCCCGTGTCTCATCTTAAGGAGCCACTCTATTCCGTGACAAAGACAGATGAACCTTGTGGCCGTGAAAAGATATTTGCCTACCTCGATCCTCGGAATGAACCCGTCCAGAAGGAAATGGAGACCGTCTTCACGGATTACTTGAAGAAGATCGGAGCTTATCTGCCGAGCCATTACTTAAGGGAGGTTGAGCAGACATCCGAGTCCTTCCCCGTAGAAGCCTCTATCGTCATTCCCGTGCGGAACCGGAAAGAAACGATAGCCGAGGCCGTGAAAAGTGGCCTGTCCCAGGAGACAGATTTTCCATTCAACATCATCGTCCTGGACAACCACTCGACAGACGGAACAACGGCCATCCTCTCCGATCTCGCCAAGCAGTATTCTTCGTTGAAACATACCGTCCCGAAGAGGACCGATCTTGGGATCGGTGGTTGCTGGAATGAGGCCCTTTGCAACAAAGCGTGCGGCCGCTATGCCGTTCAGCTCGATTCAGACGACCTTTACAGTAGCAGGCGCACCCTAAAGACAATGGTCGATATGCTCCGTCAGGGTAACTATGCCATGGTAATCGGCTCTTATACCCTTGTCAATGACAGGTTAGAGGAGATTCCGCCGGGCCTCATCGATCATCGGGAATGGACGGATGAGAATGGTCACAACAATGCGCTACGCATCAATGGACTGGGTGCCCCGCGGGCATTCGACACCAACCTCATGCGAAAAATCGGTTTTCTTAACGTGAGCTACGGTGAGGATTACGCAGCAGCGCTTCGAATCTGCCGGGAATACCAGATCGGCAGGATTTATGAAAGCCTCTACCTCTGCAGACGCTGGTCGGGTAACAGCGACGCAGGGCTCAGCATGGAAGAGGCAAACCAAAACGATGCCTTCAAGGACAAGATCCGAACGACCGAAATTTCTGCCAGGCAGAAGATGAAGGTTTTTGGCTAAGGTTACGGTAAGGATGCCGGTCTCGTCTGCGGGTTAGGGCAAAGGGTTTTAAATCATTGGCCGTAACCCTTTGACTTCGGACCCAACAGGCTTCGTAACCCTAACCTTATCACGTTACCGGAAAGATCACTTTTATGCTTCGAGGGTGACGCTCCTTCATGAAGAATCACGCAGATAAGATGGAAATCATCGTCCGGCCCTGGCGGAAAAGTGATCTTGAGTCCATCCGAAGAATAACTTGGCTGTCCTGGATTTCTACATACTCGACTTTCATCCCCGAGAGCGACCTCAAGTCCTATTTCGACACTCATTATACCGAGGCGTCCCTCCTGAGCATGTTCGACGACCCCCTCATGCAGGGTTTCGTTGCAGAGGCAGATAATAAGCTTGTCGGTTACGCAAGGCTCTTCTTCAACCGAGATGAGAATCGCCTCTACATCCCCTCGCTCTATCTTCCTCCAGAGTTCCAAGGTCAAGACATCGGTAAGCAACTTCTCGAAACTGCAGAGGGGCATGCTGCAGAAAAGGGTCTTGATCAACTCTGGATAGGCGTGATGGTGAAAAACAGACAGGCCCTCGTTTTCTATAGGAAGGTGGGCTTTCAATTTGTCCGGGAAGAACCTTTCACCATGGGCAAGACCACCGTAAGTCATCTTATCGGGTTCAAGAAATTAGGAAGGAGTACACCGCTTAACGAGAAGACTCACGCAGTCTTTGACGGCTGCGAAATTAAGAGTCTCACTGAACTTTGTCTCGAGCTCTTAGCCGAGCAAAAAAAGACGTGGCTCGATCTTCGCGAGGGCTACGAATCGTTTAAGCACGTCAAGGAACGGGATCTCCCCTGCAGAGGATTTTCCGTCCGCCTTCAGTACAATCCTAAAAGGATCAAGAGCAGTACGGCCGATGTGAGAGAAAACTCTGGAAACGAGCGGCGATGCTTCCTCTGCCTGGATAAACTTCCTGAAGGTCAGAAAGGGATCCTGCACCGAAGCGATTACTTGATCCTCTGCAATCCCATGCCTGTTTTCTCTTCTCACTTCACCGTCTCCCACTTAGACCATCGCGCTCAGGTCATGGCTGAACATATCGATACTTTTCTGCGGATCGTGGCTGATTTTGGTCCCGGCTGGACGGTTCTCTACAACGGACCTAAATGTGGCGCCTCCGCACCGGATCACCTCCATTTTCAGGCAGCCCCTTCGGGAAAGATGCCAATCGAGGAAGAAATCCATGAAGAGGAAAGACTGACTCTTATTAAACAGATCGACGGGGTTCTCCTCTATCGCATGAGAGATCTGGGACGGGAGGTCATCATCCTGGAGGGAGATGACCCAAGAGCCGTGGAGAGTGCTTTCAGGGCTTTTCTGAACGGACTGAAAAAGGTTCTTCTCATCGCCGAGGAGCCCATGATGAATATCGCTGGCTTTTACGAAGAAAGGAAATGGCGTCTCGTGATTTTTCCACGGCGGAAACATCGCCCTGACGCTTTTTTCATGGAAGGAGAGGGCCGGGTTGTGGTCAGTCCGGGCGTGATCGATATGGGAGGCCTCATCATCACCCCTGTAGAAAAAGATTTCAAACGGCTGGACAAAGCTTCTGTAGAGTGTATCTATGCGGAAGTATCCCTGGAAGGAAAGATCGTGGAAACGGCCATCGACGCTATTGTAGGGAACGCAGATCTGCGTTCCCTACCCTCGCTACCATAATTCCTGAGCGAGCCCTACTCTCCATCAGATACCGGTAGAGTGTCCTTTTTGAGAGGACCACCTCGCCCTCAGTGCTGGAGGCATGAAGCAGATGAATTCGATTTTTCATTCTTGCTGCAAGCCCTACGTGCTGAACATCAAGGCCCTCTCTATTCGTCGTTATGGCAATGAGATCGCCATCACGAATCCGATCCTCCAAACGCCTCAGACCCTTCTTTGGGATGAAAACCAGGGTTCTTCTGCCGATCGTCCTTTCAACAGACTTCATTCTCTCAAGGTTCGATTCATTTTTTAGAGGAGGATAGAGGTTTGGATTTCTCGTCATGAAGGATATGGCCTTCCTGAAAGGCCTGCCCCCGATTTCCGTTGTGACATCCCTGAGAATGCCCTTTTTCTGGTTATCATGAATCCAGTCTGAAAAATAATGAAGCCGGGAGGAGTAGCCCTGCAACCGGCCTTGTCGGTAGCGTATCTTCTGGAGTGACCTCCGAAAAGCCTCGAAAGATTTTTTCCTGAATTTCAGAAGCTGTATCAGAGCGATCACATTTTCGACGAAGGTCACACAGTCGAACTTTCTTAGATTAACAATAAGATGCTCGCTTTTCTTCGTTTCGAGTGTACCTGATACATAAGGCTTCCCTAGAAAGAATTTTCCAATCTCGAGCATGAGCTGACCAGAGAATTTTACTGAGGTTTTCTTCCTATCCAGAAACGCAATCAGTTCTTCAAAAATCCTTCGGTCCTCTCCCTGGCGATTCAAACTCGCTCCTTCCTGATAAGTTTTAAGTTCCCGACTTTCTTAAGGCAGCTTCGATCATGCGCCGAGTTTCCTCCAGAATCTTCTCCAGACCCGTTCGGGGACATATATTTTATTCCTCCTCGCTCAAATATTTTCCAAGAAGGTCTCTACTGTGTTCATCCTCGTGACAATAGACGCAAAGGTTTTCCCAATTTGACCCATCCGGTGGGTTATTCAGGTGATTCCCGTCTTTATGATGGACGGTGAGGAGGTGTCTTGTCTTGTGATCAAATTCCATTCCGCATTTGGCACAGATCAGACCATGGATGCGGAGCGAGCGTTCTCTGTAGTCGCTATAGGGAGAAAGAGGTTTCTTCAATTCTTTTAGAACATCTTCCAAAGGTCTGGCCTGCTTCTTTTTGGCTCTTGGATATCTTCCCCATTCCTCTTTTTTCATCTTCGGACCTCCACTCTTTCAAAGCGACAATAAGGTTATCATAATAAAATTATCAAATCGTTTCGCCAAAAGCAATAAGACCCGAGATCTTGCCCTCCCCCAGTTTTTTCTTCCATGGACAAAAAGATCTCAGAAAAGGCATCAACACAGAGGGGCAAGTTCTCGAACCTTTAGAATGCGGCGATCATCGGATGTTACGGGAAACCCTCGTCGGTATCAAGCATGAAAGTCTGGTAAGGGTTTTGGACTCAATCCCGATACCGCTCAAAGGTGGCCGCTCTAAAGCTTCTCCAACCCGCCCCTCTGTGTCTGGATAGGGGAAAACTCTTTTCTGGAAGCCCCCACCTGGGGGTATCCCTTGGAGAGGCTTCATCGGCCCAACCTTTTTGGGGTTCGGGCAGAGGGGTGATGGCCCTTACAGGAGCTTCTCTTCTGGATGCGTCTGTGTCCCATTCCTTTCAAACGTGGGCCTTATGAAGGCTCGGAAAGGGATTTCCCAGGTCGGGGGCAAAAACTGGGGCAGAGCAAGGGCCCCAGATCTATGTGTCTCTTGAATGGGAAGGCTCTGCCTATTGGCAATCTCGTCCAATGATGTTACTATCCCATCATCCACCATGCATTGACTTCCAAATAGCCTGAATTTAAAGGACGGAGAATCGGTAGAGATGATCGAGATCTCAATTCAGGGAAGAGGAGGACAGGGGGTAGTGATTGCATCCAAGATTCTTGCCTCTGCCTTTTTCACGGAGGGCAGATGGATTCAGGCCTTTCCCTCGTTCGGAGGAGAAAGGAGGGGGGCTCCTGTTAAAGCTTTTCTCAGGGTCGATGATCATCGAATTCTCAGACGTTCAATGATCTATGAGCCGGATCACATTCTTGTACTTGATGCGTCGCTCTTTGAGGAAATCGATGTAACCCAAGGCTTAAAAGAAAAGGGATGGATTGTCATCAATACGGACAAACACCCTTCATTTTATCGATATCCCCCACGGTTTCGTATCGCCACCGTCAATGGGAGCCAGATCGCTGTGGATCTCGGATTGGGATCTCCGGTCTCACCGGTTTTGAACACAGCGATGTTGGGAGCTTTTTCAAAAGCCACTGGCCTTGTCCGGATCGATTCTGTGATCAAGGGCATCCGTGACGCGATCTATCAAAATACCGAAGCGAATGTCCAAGCAGCGATGAAAACATTCGAGGAGGTAAAGCTGAGCTGAAAATGGCAGCAAATCGGAACCGTTTTCAGATTCCATTCATCTCTATGTCCCAGGAAGGAACCCTTGACCAGAGGACAGGAATGTGGGGAAGGATGAGGCCATTCCTGCTCGAAAGGCCCGCGCCTTGTCAAAACGGTTGCCCGGCTGGTATCCCCATCCCAAAGGCTTTGAAATATCTTCAAGAGAAAGAATTTGACGAAGCGATCCGATGCATAAGAGAGGAAAATCCCTTTCCCGGGATAACCGGGAGAGTATGCTTCCATTCTTGTGAGGAAAACTGTAATAGAAAGTACTTCGATCAAGCAATTTCGATTCGATCCTTGGAGAGGTTCCTTTCACAACTTCCCCTTCCAAAATCTCAACCGACGGAGACGAATGGGAAGAAAAATGTTGCCGTGATCGGATCCGGGCCTGCAGGATTGAGCTGCAGCTACTACCTGGCCCTTTTCGGTTATCGCATTACCCTTTTTGAAGCGGAAAAGAAGCTGGGAGGTATGCTCAGATTTGGAATCCCAAGGTACCGTCTTCCCGAGGATATCTTGGACCGAGAGATCGAGAACCTGCTTTCCTTGGGGGTTGAACCGATCACTGGTAAAAAGATTGGTAGGGATCTCCTCTTCAAACAGATATATCAAGATCATGATGCAGTCTTCATTGCCACAGGCGCCTGGAATAGTTTAAAAATCAATGTTCCAGGGGAGGAATCTTTTGGCATTGTCCCTGCGCTGGATCTCCTCAGAGAGGTCAATCGAGGGGAGAGACTGGCTCTTGGCAAGAATGTCTTGGTCATTGGAGGCGGAAATAGCGCACTTGATGCCGCAAGAACCTCCCTTCGCATGGGATCTCAGGTAAAGATCCTCTATCGAAGGTCGAGGCAAGAGATGCCTGCTTTCCCTGAGGAGGTTGAGGAGGCGGAGGAGGAAGGGATCGACATCCTTTACCTCACCTCGCCTGTTGGAATCCGGACAAGAGATGGGAAAATGGTAGGGTTGGAGTGCGTGAGGAATCGTCTTACCGAACCAGGGAAAGATGGAAGAGCTATTCCTGTCGCCATCCCGAATTCTAATCATCTTTTGGAGGCCGATACCCTCGTGACCGCCGTCGGTGAATCCCCAGATCTCTCTTTCCTATACCCGGAGGTGAGGCTCAAGGGAGAACAGCTTGAGACAGAAGTATTGGAAAAGCTTTTTACCGGAGGGGATCTTTTGCCCCAGCCCAGGACGGTCATCCATGCCATTCAGTCCGGGAAAGAAGGAGCCATGAGAATTGACCAATATCTAAAATATCGGAAGAAATTTGAAAAGACACCGTGGACTTCTGTAGCTGCTTATCGGAGAAGTGAGGCAGAGGCCCAAGGGCCTGCGGTGAAATTTGAAGAGCTCAATATGAGTTATTTTGATCATCAGGATCGGGCGGAACAGATGAAATTTCCTCCCGACAGAAGAAAGAGCAATTTCGCTGAGATTAGCCAAACCCTTACAGAAGATGAAGCAGTTCAGGAAGGGAACCGCTGTTTTCAGTGCGGGGTTTGTACAGTCTGTGAGAATTGCTACATCTTCTGCCCAGACTTCGTCGTCTCCATAGGAGAGAAAGTGGTGATTGATTATGAACACTGCAAGGGATGCTGCATCTGTGTCGAAGAGTGCCCAAGGGGAGCAATGGCCTCGGAGGTGAAGGTTTGAAAAAGATCCTTACTGGAAACATGGCTGTTTCCTATGGGGTGATGCTTTCAAGGGTTGAGGTGATTGCTGCCTATCCCATCACCCCTCAAACTCCTATTGTCGAGAAACTTTCAGAATGGATTGCCGAGGGAAATCTCCAAGCCAGGTTCATCCACGTAGAATCAGAGCATTCGGCCATGGCCTCCGTCGCTGCTGCGTCCATGGCGGGCGCCAGAACATTCACCGCCACCTCTTCCCAAGGGCTTGCGCTCATGCATGAAGTTCTCCACTGGGCTTCAGGATCGAGACTCCCGATTGTGATGGCGAATGCCAATCGGGCGCTCGGCGCGCCCTGGAATCTCTGGAACGATCAGACCGACAGTCTTGCTCAAAGGGATACAGGATGGTTGCAGATTTATTGCGAGACAAATCAGGAGTGTCTCGATTCAGTGATTCAAGCCTATAAGATCGCGGAAACCCTCTCCCTTCCTGTGATGATCGTTTTGGACGGATTCTTCCTCTCCCATACAGAAGAGCCCGTAGAGGTCCCCGATCAGGAATTGGTCGATCAGTTTCTCCCTCCGAGAGAAGCCCTCATTAAGCTCGATCCGCAACATCCACATGTATTCAACATCATCGCCCCTCCTCAAGCCTTCACAAAGATGAGGCAAGATGGGCAGAGGGCAATGGATATGGCTCCCATGATTGCAGCAGAGGCGGATATAGAATTCAGAAAGATATTTGGCCGTGGCTATGATCTCGTTGAGATGATAGGGCCAGAGAATCCAGATCTCACCTTGATCACGATGGGCTGCTTAGCTTCTACCATTAGAGATGTCTTGGGCGAAGGAGAGCATGAGGAGGCGAGGATCGGGCTCATGCGAATTCGCATGTTTCGACCGTTTCCGTATGAGATCGTCAGAAGAACCCTTCGGGGTACAAAGAAGGTTGCGGTCATTGATAGAGGGTTTGCAATCGGTACCGGGGGAGTGCTGAGCCAAGAATTGAAGGCTGCCCTCTTTGGAATGGACCCTCTCCCTCTTCTTTATCCATTTGTGGCTGGTGTGGGCGGGATGGACATCACGCCACGAATGATAAAAGAGATGATCGACATATGCCTCCGTTCTGAAGAGAGTCCCAAAGAGATCATTTGGATAGGAGCGGATCAATGAAAATCGATCTTGAACAGAAGGAGTTTCTCTATCCAGGACATGGTTTCTGCCCGGGCTGTGGATTTACGATCGGCCTTCGCCTTGTTTTAAGGGCCTTGGGAGAAAATACCGTGGCGGCAATTACGGCTGGGTGTCTTGGTACCAATTCAGGTACATTTCCGTATTCCCCAATAAGGATCGCTGCTTATAACACTGTCTTCGAAAGCGCTGCTGCAGCAGCCTCGGGCATTCGAGCCGCCTTGGATGTGAGAGGAAAAGGAGATATCAATGTTCTCGCCATTGCTGGAGACGGGGGTACTTTTGACATCGGCCTTCAGGCCCTCTCCGCAGCAGCAGAACGAAATGAGAATTTTATCTTTCTCTGTTATGACAACGAAGGTTATATGAACACAGGAGTTCAGAAATCCTCTGCGACCCCGCGGGGTGCATGGACGACCACCACGCCTCAGGGCATGCTAAAAGAGAGACCTAAGAAGAACCTCGCCGAGATGATGGTTCTCCACCGAATCCCTTATATGGCCACTGCTTCCATTGCCTATCCTCAAGATCTCGTTCGTAAGGTGGACAAGGCAAGGGGTATCAAAGGATTCCGCTTTCTCCACCTCCTCACCTCTTGCCCTTCGGGTTGGAGGTTTTCCCCTGATCAAACAGTCAAAATGGCCAGGCTGGCTGTAGAGACAAGAATCTTCCCCCTATACGAAGTCATCGATGGAGAAGTTTATAAGTTGAGCCTTGACCCTGGATATCACCCTATCAAAGATTACATCCGAGTCCAAGGGAGGTTCCAATACGTCACAGACCAGGAAATAGATGAGATTCAAGAAGAGGTGGACCGATCCTGGAACCGACTCCTGCAGAAAATCTCTTCTCCCTCGGAAAAAGCTGGAGCATGAATCCGTGTTCACCTTCCTACAACTCCAGCAAAGTGAAGGATAAACCCTTGACCACTTCGGCCATGCTCTCGAAATCGAGGGTATCGATCGTATCTGTCTCCTGGTGGTAATTCCTGTTCCTGAAGAATGATGTGTCCGTAATCATCACGGCTCTGTATCCATGGTGCCAGAAGGAATAGTTATCCGAAAGGTTAATACCTCCTAAATATTCCGGTGCTGTCAAGGATCTTGAACGGATGCTCGAATATTTTCTTATCCCTCTCTTCAAACAAGAGACATATTTCCACGAGTGAAAATTTCCTACCGCTCCGATGAAATCTGCAGTCTTAGGATAAAAAAGGCGCATGCCCGGAAGCGGATAGTTCTGAATCCGTTCTTTGCTGAAAAACCCGATCATCTCCAGAGAGATCATGACCTCAACGGATATCCCCTGCTCTTTCATGTGGTTTGCGTAAACCATACTCCCCATATTGTGCGATCCAAAGCAAGGCGGCTCTTCATTCACAAAGGCAACAAAGAGGAGCGTCTTTCTCTGGAGACCTTTCTTGTGCAACCTTCCCAGCTCCAGCAATGCGGCAACCGCAGACGCATTGTCATCCGCACCGGGCGTTCCAGGAACCGTATCGTAATGGGCACCGATGACAATGACCTTCTCGTCCCTTCCTCTCTTTTCGGCAACCAGATTCGAGACGCCTTTGCCATAAGATGAATAGGTTTGGCGTTTCACTGCATATCCGTCATCCATAAAGACTGATTCAATATAGTCTGCAGCCTTGGTGAGGGAATTCTCCTTCCATAGATGCCGCTCCCCGATCGTTACGGAGAGATATTTCACATGCTTGTAGAGGTTTTGCATCACCCTCTGCTTCTCGAATGCCAGTGAACCATTTGGAATGTTCGATGCCGTGTCCTTCATCAGTTTTACCGGATAAATCGAATCTTCCTCAAAAACGCTTTGGTACTCTCGGTTGCCTCGACCTCTTCGATCTCTTCGGGGCTGACCCATCTGGCGTCAATTGCGTCGTCGGACGGGTGAAGTTCTCCACCGACAAGATCCGCCGCCAGGTCTATAATCACATAATGGAAACGAATGCGGCCTCCTTTGTCCCGTTCGATGAAATCGAAAGTGTAAACCGGGTCCCCTGCCTTCACAATCAGTCCGGTCTCTTCTCTTATCTCTCTTTCAACAGCCTCTTGAAGTCTTTCACCCAGGCGAACAGAACCACCCGGAATGGCCCATCTTCCCTTACTGGGGTCTTTATTCCGTTTGACAAGTAAGATCTTGTTGTCCTTGATGAGAATGGCTCCGACAGCCACTTGAGGACTCGATGGAAATTGGTTCCTCGTCTTGATGGCCCTCCCTCCTTTACGATCATCCCCTTTATTTCTCTTTAGGAATATTTTCGTGTTTGATAGAATTGGCCGAGCATGGCTGCGCCTAAGAGGGAGGATTGATCTTGATACCTGTACTCAAAGTCGCCGGTCCAGCGTTTCTTCACTTCCAGAAAACCTCTGATCTTTGCTCCACCTCCTGTCGTCATCACCGTCCGGCCCAGCTCCACCAACTTGGCCACCTCTTTCAAATGCTCTCCGTGGTAGACGGCGTTTCCCTTGATCATCCCAAGGAGCAACCTCTCCCGGCTTGTCTCCAGTGTCAGCCCAGAAAAGCTGGCTGTCATCTGCTCCAAACTGTACCGGCATCCTTGCAAGAAAGGCACGTACTCAGGAAGATCGGCCTCCAAACGGTCAAGATCATTGCTACGGAAGAAGTCATCCAAGACAGAGGGCACATACTCATCATAAAATTGATCTTGAGTCATCTCCCGGCAGAAGACCGAATGGAACCAGTCCAAAGCCATCCCACCTGTATTGAGGACAAAGAAGGTCACCCACCGATTCGGAATGACATGACACCGAACATTGAAATTTGCTGAGCTCACGGGCTGGTCCAAACACACGTTTGTGATCTCACAGGTTCCACAGATATTGTTGATATCACCGGGAGATGTAAATCCTCCTGATAGTGCAGCAAGAACTGCATCATTCCCGCCACATAAGACATCACAATCCTCAGGTAAACCCAATTCCCTGGCCACCTGTGGCAGGATTCTTCCTGCACGATGATAAGACTGCATCAATGGCGGAAGTTTCGTTTCTGGTATCTCGGCCAGATCCAGAACATCTCTGTTCCACGTCAGATCATGTCGAACCGTGTTATAAAGACCGGTGATCGAAGTGGTTGAGGGATCAATGGCCCACTGGCCTGTGAAGCGTTTGGCCATATAAGTATTACAGTGGCCAAACTTTGCTGATGCCTTCCAGACTTCTGGTTGGTTCTCTCTTATCCAAAGAATGGAACAGAGGGAAGAGCCTCCCGAAACAGGTAGGTTGCACGTTTCGCGAAGGAATTTCTCTTCCCCTACCCGTTCCCGAATCTCTCTGGCCTGTTTGTGGGAACGGCCATCAAAAAAGAGGATGGCAGGACCAAGGGCAGTTCCATCTTCAGCCATGGGCACTAATCCCGGCGTGGTCACAGAAAAAGAGATGACGCCCACCGATGAAAGAAAGTCCCGGAGCTCGAAACAGGAATCGCGGAGTGCCCACCACCATTTCTCAGGCTCTGTGTCTGCCTTTCCGTGATCGTAGAGGTTGATTGGGTAGCTTCTGGACGTCTCACACCGCTTCTCTAAATCTCGGCTGAAGACACCTATTTTAAATGCTGTCGTCCCGACATCAATAGCCAAAATATCCTTCATCGCTGAAAGCATCTCTATTTGTATTCAAAAATATCTCCAGGTTTCCAGCGTACCACTTCGACGTGGGGTGCACGAACCCGAATCTCCTCTACCAGTCTATTCAGATTCAGCTTTTGATTGGGAAAGGTGTCGTAATGGATCGGGACGAAGTATTTGGGATGAATCAACGAAGCTGCATAGCCTGCTTCCCGATAACCCATGTTATACTTTCCGCCCACTGGCAACACAGCAATATCCGGACTGTAGAGATCCCGAATGATGGACATATCCCCGAAGACGCCTGTATCGCCACCGTAGTAGATGGAGGGTCCTTGCTTGAATTCGACCACGTAACCTACAGACCCTGAACCTGGCATAATGGTGCCGTCTTTTTTCCACTCCTCTCCCATGATGTCCGATGTGTGTACTGCATTCACCATCGTGATCGTAAAAGCATCGGCCTCCCAGCTTCCGCCGATATTTAACGGAATGGACTTTTCGTCATACGTGAGCCCATATTTATCCGCATAAAAACCGAGCTCGGGGCTACAGATCAGAGGAGCCCCGGTCTTCTTAACGATCTCAATCGAATCACCGATGTGATCAATATGGCCATGGGTAACACAGATGGCATCTGCCTTCTTGATCTGTTCAATCTTGATGGGGCAGACTGGATTTTCCCGAATCCAGGGATCCAAGAAGATGATCTTCCCACCTGATTCCACCTTGATAGAGGCATGGCCCAACCATGTAATCTTCGCTTTGCTCATCGCTTCTTCCCTCCTTTCCGTTTTCCTCTCTTCGCCTTCGCCTTGGAGGGCAGCTTCACCTCTTGATCTTTGACAAAGACTGGAGTGAAGTCTCTCACCCTGGGCATGAGATCGTTTGTGCAATCCACTGCCACCTTTGAGTTGAAGGCCTTCATGGCAGCGGCCACGCTATCAAACCAGAGTTGATTCACCCGGTACCAGGCTGGCTCCCCCGCAGGAGATCCAACCACCTTTCCGATGGTATACCTCCGAAGTCCTGGGATTTGGGCCGCCTCTGGCACATGCTTCTTCACAAAGTACTTCTCAAACTCAGCCTCATCCGTTCCCTCAGGAAGTCTGAACATAGCAACCAATTTAACCATCCTCTCACCTCCTTTCAATCCCATAGACTAAAAAGCGAGGTATGTCTTATAAACCTCCTCATCCCTTTCAAAATCTGCTACGCTTCCCTGGTATCGAACTTCTCCCTTTTCCAGAATATAGATTCGGTCACTTAAATCCATTGAAAACCTTGCATTCTGTTCGCAGAGAAGGACCGTGATTCCTTCTTGTCTCAGTTTCGAAATCTGCTCACCAAGTTGTTGGACTACAATAGGAGCTAACCCCTCGGATGGCTCATCGAGAAGCAAAAGCTCCGGGTTTCCCATGAGCGTCCGTGCGATCGTGAGCATCTGCTGTTCTCCTCCGCTCAGATATCCCCCTCTACGGTTTTGAATCGATTTAAGAGACGGAAAGAGTTCAAAGACTCTCTCCATGTTCCAAACATTTCCTTTACTTCCAGAAGATTTGATGGCTACATCTAAGTTTTCCCACAAGGTCAAATCTGAGAATATCCTTCGGTCTTCAGGGACAAATCCAATCCCGAGCCTTGCAATCTCATAGGGAGCCTTTCCAACAATCTCTTCGCCTTTCCACTTGATGGATCCTGAGTGCGGAGGGTTGAGGCCTATGATGGAGCGCAGTGTGGTCGTCTTCCCAACTCCATTTCTACCCAGGAGAGAGACGACTTCACCTTCACCCACTTTGAGGGATACGCCAAAGAGGACTTGGCTCAGCCCATAAGAAGTATAGATATCGTCCACCTCTAAGATCACCGTTTTTCTCCTAAGTAGACCTTATGAACATCAGGATTGTTGCGGATTTCATCAGGAGATCCTTCCGCAATGAGCTGACCTTGATGGAGGACCATAATCCGTTCCGAGATGGAAAACACTACTTTCATATCGTGTTC
>CAZFJD010000044.1:11578-14304 GCA_964518775.1 uncultured Syntrophaceae bacterium | reverse complement strand
CAATTAAAGCCTCCCTTTGCGGAAGGCTTTTCTGTTGTCTATAAGTTAAAAGGAAAGTATAATACTTAGCCCAAAGGCGAGCGACGAGAGAAACATTCGGCCACATCTTATAGGAGGTGAAGCGACTGATGATTCGGGCGTTTAATAAACATTATCGCAAGGCGATCGATCTATTGGAAAGTGCCTCGGGTAGTGAGAAGATGGAAATGGCTGAGAAGATCATGGAGTGGTTCCGGGAGCTACCTGAGGAGTACCTGATCTCCCTGGCGTTATTTTTTAATGAGGTGATCGACGACCTCGGAGATGAAAGTTTGGAGAAGATTGACTTGAGGATGAAGCGAAAGAAAAGAGAAGAAGAGGAGGAGGAAGAAGAAGAGGAGGAGAAAGAAGAGTTTGAGGAGGAGGAGGAAGAAGAGGACTACGACGAAGATAAAGAGGATTATTAGTTCTTATATAAGACCTAAGGAATGAGGGGATTAGATAAAGCAATCAGGGGATCTTCATGAAGGTCAACATCGATCCGATCTTGCTGGAGCTTGGCCCGATTCGACTGAGTTGGTATGGGTTGATGTACGTGTTTGGTTTTCTCATCTCCTACCTGCTCGTCCGATATCAGATGAAGCGAAAGGACTTTGGCATTTCAAAACAGGAGGTGGAGAATCTCTACTTTTATCTCATTATCGGGTTGATGGTGGGCGCCCGTTTGGGTTATGTCCTCTTTTACGATCTCAAGGTGTACCTCGCCGATCCACTTGAGATCTTTGCCATCTGGCATGGAGGCATGTCGTTTCATGGAGGCTTGATGGGTGTCCTGGTCGTTGGAGTTCTTTTTTCATGGAGGAATAAAAAATCCTTCTGGAAAATTACTGACCTCATCATTGTCACAGCGCCGATTGGTTTGGGTTTGGGCAGAATCGGAAACTTCATCAACGGTGAACTCTATGGCCGGGTCACCCAAGTACCTTGGGGCATGATCTTCCCCAAAGGTGGCCCCCTTCCTCGGCATCCCTCCCAGCTCTATGAGAGCGCATTAGAGGGAGGAGCCGTCTTTTTAATTCTGTGGTTCATTAAAGATAAGAAACTTCCTTCTGGCAGCCTTTTCGCTCTCTTTCTTTTCCTTTATGGAGTCTTCCGTTTTTTTGTCGAATTCTTTAGGGAACCCGATGCCCACCTGGGATTTATCTTGGGCCCTTTTACCATGGGTCAGGTTCTCACTTTCTTTGTCATCGCAGGAGGGATTGTTCTGTTTGTCTATCTAAGAGCTAATGTCTCGAAAAAATATGGGGATCAGCTCACGAATGACGTTTAGAAATTACATACCACCGGACGACGATTTGAAGATTGTCAAATCGTTGGTGATCTTCCTTATCTCTGCGATCCCTCTCAAAACGGCCTCTATCCTCTCTTTTTTCTCAGAGGAACTCACAAGGCCGTAAACCCTCACGACCTCCGGATCTTCCACTGAGACATAGAAATATTGACTCGATAAGCCGGCCTCAAGCAAAGCGGCTTCTACTTTGCGCTGAAGGGAGAGTTTTCCAAGAGATTTCACAGAGTCTTGGCCACATGATTTGATTTCGTCAGACCTTGCGGCCTCGATGAGGATCTTCACCGCAGAGTCGATGCTCAATTTATCCGTATTCAAAACGAGATCGTAAAGATTCGGATTTAGCCAGTCCTCGTCAAAAGCATATCTTAGGAATCCTCTCTTATCCTGATCCGATTGACGAATCATTCTTTCGGCATCCTCTCCACTCATCCTTTTTTCTTCCATGATTCGCTCAATCCTTTTCTTTAAGGAGCCTGTTACAAGGACATGAAAGGCGCAGTCAAAAGCATTGAGAAGGAGCTGGCTTCCCCTTCCAAAGAATAGAGCATTGCCTTTTTTGGCTAACTCATAAATAACAGCCTGTAACCGATCGAGGTAGACTTTGGGCTTCTCACTAAAGAACTTGTCAAGAAACGTAGGGCCCCTCTCGTCCAATCTCTTTACGTCTGAGAGAAAACCCATCTCATCTGCAGCCTTGAAGAGTTCGTCTTCCCCATAAAAGGTGTAGTTAAGGATTTCTGCCACCTGCCTCGCAATCTCTTGGCCGTTTGTCCCAAGCATTTCGGAAATTGTTATGAAATACATGGCCCCCCTCCTTTTCCTCTCCTTACCCTCAAAACTTATCATCCCTTATTACAAAAACGCACACAACTCAAAACCAGATCTTTTTCTTGCGTCACTTATACGTAAGCACGGTTGGCGCGGGTGTCAAGTTTCTTCTCGTGAGAGTAAGCCTCTCTTTTTCCGTGGTGGATAGGATGGGACACACCGCTGTCAAAGAAGCAGAGAGGCCGGCTGAGAAAGTTTTAGAGCGCAACCTCTAATCGATTTAGCTCGCACGTCCAAAAACCCGTGAAAAACCTCCATTTTTACTAAATACGAAAGTGACCCCTAACTTTCCAAATGACCGCAGTTCTAAAACTTTTGAAGTCCGGTCTGTCTGCTTCTACTAATTTCACGAAATTGGGAATGCTTCCTCCTGAGATCTTCATACCCTCTTTTTGGTCACTTTCATAGGGGCGAGCATCGATCGTGGGTCAAAGAGGCACTTGAGCTCTTCCTTCGGAAAAAGTCCTTCCTCCTCTACAATCTGGCGGATCGTCTTCCTCTGATCATAAGCCTTCTTAGTAATTCGGGCCGATTCATCATATCCAATTCTTGATGCCAGAGCAGTGGC
>CAZFJD010000044.1:0-11478 GCA_964518775.1 uncultured Syntrophaceae bacterium | reverse complement strand
AGAGATTCAGGAATCACAGGGTTGACCTTTCCCGGCATGATGGAGGAGCCTGGTTGAGTTTCTGGAAGACGGATTTCGCCGATCCCACATCGAGGCCCTGAACTTAGCCATCGGATATCATTGGCGATCTTAATGAGACTGACTGCCAGCGTCTTAAGAGCCCCGCTCAGTTCCACCGCAGCATCCCGGCTGCCTTGAGCCTCAAAATGGTTCATGGCTTCACGGAACCGCCAGCCTAAATTCTTATTTATGATGGAGATGACTTTCTTAGCAAAGAGGGAATGGGTATTCATCCCCGTTCCAACAGCTGTGCCTCCTAAGGCGAGCTCAGAGAGAGAATGCATGGCATTCTCAATTCTTTGAATGCCAAACGCCACCTGAGAGGCGTATCCTCCAAATTCCTGGCCCAATCGGATGGGAGTGGCATCCTGGAGATGCGTTCTTCCGATTTTAAGAATCGAATGAAACTCCTTCTCTTTCACCTTTAAGCCCTTGTGAAGGCCTTCCAGGGCTGGCAGGAGCTTTTCTCTTAAAAGGGAGACAGCAGCCATGTGAATGCAGGAAGGGATGACATCGTTACTGGATTGCCCAAGATTCACATGGTCATTTGGATGGGTAGGTCGATAGATTCCCTTCTTGCCTCCAAGGAGTTCATTGGCCCGGTTGGCGATGATTTCATTGGCATTCATGTTGGTGGAGGTCCCCGAGCCGGTTTGAAAGATGTCCAGAACAAATTGCTCATCCCATCGACCCTGCATTACCTCATCCGAAGCCTTCTGAATCGCTTTGGCGATCTTTTTTTCTAAAAGGCCCAGTTCTAAGTTCACCCGAGCAGCGGCATATTTGACAAGCCCCAGGGCATAGAGGAACGCTCTTTGAAATCGCAGACCGCTGATCGGAAAATTTTCAACCGCCCTCTGGGTCTGGGCTCCATAGTAAGCCTCTTTGGGGACCCTCACAGAACCCATTGAATCCTTTTCGATTCGACATTTTTGATTTGAGTTAACCATGCACGGCCTCCTTAGCGCGAAGGGTATCAAGTTCTTCCCGGCCTCTTTGCTTCCCCAAATATCAGACCGCTTGGCCTGAATCTTCCGCTCGTAGATTTCGGTCAGCTTTTTATTCACATTCACAAGTTTCCGCTCTGCCTCCTTCTCCTTTAGGATGCCGAAGGTTTCACCGGAGAAGTCTGGGCAAATTTTTTATGGAAGACAATAGTCTTCTTTATAATTAGATCAATCTCCTCAGCCGCCTGGCAACCAGCTTGTAAACCTCTTCTTTATCTCTCTTTCCAATGCCTACAATCTCTATTACTTGGATGTACTTTCCAATCAGGGAGGAGGGTGGGGGTCACATCTTCACATGTCAATGGCGATTTAGTTATCACCTCACCTTTCAATTGTTCTGGAGTCCATTCCTCAAGCCAAAGCCCATGAGTTGCATAAATACCTTATTGATCAATAATCTACCAAAAATGCGACGGAAGTTCAATCATTAGGAATTTTATGTACTTGGAAAACGATGGAGATTTCATTGACAAATCGAAGAATCATCGCTTATCATTTTTTAAAGCCTGCGGGAAAGGAGCCGAATGGGCAAGAATCTTGTGCAAAAAATTCTTGAGACTCATCTGTTTAGCGGAAAACTGGATCCTCATGAGGATATAGGGATTGTCATTGACCAGACGCTCGCCCAGGATGCTACTGGCACAATGGCCTATCTCCAATTCGAAGCCTTAGGAATTCCTCGGGTCAGAACGAGACTCTCTGTCAGTTATGTCGATCATAACATGCTTCAGATCGGGTTTGAGAGCGCAGATGATCACCGGTTTTTACAGACCTTTTCGGCAAAGTACGGAATGCTCTTCTCCAAACCAGGAAATGGGATCTGCCACCAGGTCCATTTAGAACGTTTTGCGAAACCAGGGGAGACACTTCTCGGTTCCGACAGCCATACCCCCAATGCCGGAGCCATGGGAATGATTGCCATTGGCGCAGGAGGGCTCGACGTGGCCATCGCCATGGCAGGTGAGCCCTACTACTTCAAAATGCCTAAAATCGTGCTGGTGAGGTTAAAGGGAAGACTCCCGGCGTGGGTGGCCTCAAAGGATATTGTGCTGGAACTTCTGAGGCGTTTGACAGTAAAGGGTGGCGTAGGGAAGATTTTCGAATTTGGCGGGCCAGGACTGAAGACGCTCTCCATTCCCGAAAGGGCCACCATAGCCAATTTGGGAGCAGAACTGGGAGCTACGACAAGCCTCTTTCCGAGCGATGAAAGAACGTTGGAATTTCTAAGAGCTCAGGGAAGGGGAAGGGATTGGATTTCCCTCGAACCCGACCCGGACGCAGAATATGGCGAGGTGATTGAGATCGATCTCCCCAAATTAGAGCCCTTGATCGCTCAGCCCTCAAGTCCGGATAATGTCTGTCCAGTAAGGGAATTGGTCGGCCAAGAGGTGAAACAGGTCTGCATTGGGAGTTGTAACAATTCTTCCTATGTGGACTTAATGAGCGTGATCAGAATTCTGAAGGGGAAGAGAATTCATCCGAATGTCAGCCTTACGGTTACACCCGGATCGAAGCAGGCTCTCGAGATGATTACCCGAAATGGAGCTCTGAGTGACCTCGTCAGTGCAGGCGCTCGGATTCTGGAGTCGGCCTGCGGTCCATGCATTGGAATGGGCCAAGCACCTCCCTCCCATGCGATCTCCATTCGAACGATGAATCGAAACTTTTCAGGCAGAAGCGGAACGCCAGAAGATCGGGTCTATTTGGCCAGCCCTTATGTGGCTGCTGCCTGTGCCCTGAAGGGAAAAATGACAGATCCCAGGACACTCGGCTCAAGACCGCCACGAATCCTCATGCCTAAACGATTTTTGATCGACGACAGTATGATCCTTCCCCCTTCTTCAAGGCCTGAAGAGGTAGTGGTCGAACGGGGTCCCAATATTCAACCCTTACCTAAAAGAGGTCCCCTTGAGGATTTTGTCGAAGGTTCGGTCATCTTGAAGGTCGGAGACAATATTACAACAGATGATATCCTACCAGCAGGAGCAAAGATTCTCCCTCTCCGATCCAATATTCCAGCCATCTCTAAATACCTCTTCGAGAGGGTAGATTCTGGTTTTTATGAAAGGGCAAGGCAATTAGGTGGCGGATTTGTGGTGGGAGGCGAAAACTATGGCCAGGGTTCGAGCAGGGAGCATGCTGCCCTTGCACCAATGTACTTAGGGATCAAAGCCATCTTGGCAAAGTCCTATGCCCGAATCCATCGCTCCAATCTGATCAATTTTGGGATCCTGCCTTTGACATTTAAGGATCCTGATGAGTTTCAGAAGATTGACCAGCAGGATCAACTGAGGATGAAGGATATTCGAGATAGGCTCAAAGCGGATCGCTTTCTTAAAATCGAGAATGTCACCAAACACAGAGTCTTTGAAGTCCTCCATGGGCTCAACCAAAGAGAAACGGAGGTTCTTCTGGCCGGAGGATTGTTAAACTATGCGAAAGATCGGAAGGCCGGTGAGGATGAGGGAAGATGAAAGAGACCCTCGATACCAAAAATATTGGTCTCCGAGGAGTGAAGGTAGCGGACACCCGCATCTCGGACGTCGACGGAGAGAAGGGGATACTGACCTACCGTGGGTTCAATGTCGTTGACCTTGCCCGATTCTCGACTTTTGAGGAGGTCTCCTACCTGCTTCTTCATGACCATCTTCCCGCTCAAGAAGAGTTAAGTCGTTTTGGGTCGGAACTCGTCTCGGAAAGAGTGGTTCCTGAAGCTCTTTTGAGATGTCTCAAAACAATGCCGAACTCCAGTAGTCCCATGGACGTCCTCCAGGCGAGCATTTCTATTCTGGCCAGTTACGATCCCCAGTTGGGAGAGGAGACAAGGGAGGCCAATCTGAAAAAGGCTTTCCGGCTCATTGCAAAACTCCCTACCGTCGTTGCCGCATGGGATCGTATTCGGAAGGGAGTTGAGCCGCTTCCACCTCGGCCAGATCTCACCCATGCTGGAAACTTCTTATTCATGTTGAAGGGATTCTCTCCTGATCCGGAGGCCGCTCGGGATTTTGATATCTGCCTGATCCTTCACGCCGAGCACTCCTTCAACGCTTCCACCTTTGCAGGAAGGGAGGTGGCCTCTACCCATGCCCATCTCTACGCCTCTGTGGCAGCAGCCATCGGTGCTCTCTCCGGGGAACTCCACGGAGGGGCAAACAGTCAGGTGATGAGAATGCTTTTAGAAATTGGGGATAGGGATCGCGCAAGAGCTTGGGTCTCTGAGAGGCTTCAAAAAGGGGGAAAGATCATGGGCATGGGCCATGCGGTCTATCAAACAGAAGATCCAAGGGCGGCCATCCTTCGAGAAATGTGCGAACAGGAGGCCGATCGTTTCGGAGACCGATCTTGGTATGAACTTTCGAAGGCCATCGAGACTGCGACCAAAGAGGAGTTCCGGAGGTTAAAGGGGAGAGAGATCTATGCCAATGTCGATTTCTTCAGCGCGCCGGTCTATCATACGATGGGGATTCCGATCGATCTTTTTACTCCGGTTTTTGCCATTTCACGGATCTCGGGTTGGACAGCCCACATCATTGAGGAGAAGTTTGCCGAGGCTCAACCCAAACCTGAACTCTATCGGCCAGATGCTGACTACATAGGGAATTATTGTGGTCTTCGGGGATGTGAATACATTCCGATCGAAGAACGATCCCGATGATCTTCCAACACGATATTGTCATTGTGGGAGCTGGCCTGGCAGGGCTTCGAGCGGCTGTTGAGGTAGCAGACCAAGCGAACGTCGCGGTCGTGAGCAAGGTCTTTCCGACACGGTCCCATTCTGGAGTCGCCCAAGGAGGAATCACTGCGCCCCTTGGCAATGAGGAGGAAGATCGGTGGGAATGGTACTTCTTCGACACGGTGAAAGGAGGCGACTACCTTGGAGACCAGGATGCCATTGAGATCATGATCAGGGATGCTCCCAGGGCCATTTACGAGTTGGAGCACATGGGCGTTCCTTTCAGCCGGACGCCAGAGGGAAGGATCGCCCAACGAAACTTTGGAGGCCACACGCGGGACTTTGGCAAGAGGCCTGTCAAGAGGGCTTGCTACGCCGCAGACCACACAGGAAGAGTCGTCCTCGACACGCTCTTTGACCAATGCCTCCGCCGTCAGGTGAGATTCTATTCAGAGCATTATGTCCTTTCTCTCCTCTTCGAAGATGGAAGATGTTTAGGTGTCGTGACCTATGATCTTGCGACAGGAGAGCTCCACCTGCTTCAGGCCAAGGCCGTTTTGCTCGCCACGGGAGGATGCGGGAAAATCTACAGGACGACTTCCAATAGTGGGTCGACGACAGGTGAGATCTTCAGTTTGGTCTACCAGCTTGGGATTCCTCTGGAAGATATGGAGTTCATCCAGTTTCATCCTACTGGACTCTATCCTTTGGGCATCTTGGTGAGCGAGGCAGCGAGAGGCGAAGGCGGGATTTTAAGAAACGGATTGGGTGAACGGTTTATGGAAAGGTATGCTCCCACGGTGAAAGACTTAGCCGCCAGGGATGTCGTCTCCCGGGCCATTCTCACTGAGGTTCGAGAGAAGAGGGGGATCAGTGGAAAGGATTACGTCCATCTCGATCTCACACATCTTGGGGAGGAGAAGATTTCGGAGAAACTCTGGGAGATCGCCTCTTTCGTGAGGATCTACTTAGGCATTGATCCGGTTTACGATCCCATTCCGGTTCAACCGACCTGTCATTACATCATGGGTGGAATTCCAACGACCGTGGATGGAAGGGTCCTCTTCGATGAGAAGGGTTCAATCGTCCATGGGCTCTATGCGGCAGGAGAATGTGCCTGCGTGTCGGTCCACGGTGCAAACCGCCTCGGCTGCAATTCACTGCTCGATTTACTCGTCTTTGGCCGGAGAAGCGGAATGGCTATGAAGGAAGAGGTCCAACACCTTGAGCCTCCGTCGATCTCCATCGATCCTTTAAAGGCAATGAGCGAGAAGATGACGAGGTTGTTGAACCAGAAGGGAAAGGAGAAGATTGGCCTGATCAGGCAGAGAATGCAGTCTGTCATGATGGATTATGGATCGGTCTTCCGAAATGAGGGAGGGCTGAAGAGAGGGATTGAGGAGCTTCGAGTCCTGAAGGAACGTTACAAAGAGATCGAAGTCTTTGATAAAGGAAACCATTTCAATTTCGAATTGATGGAAGCTATCGAATTGGGCCATCAGCTTGAACTCTCAGAGGTGATCCTCTTTAGTGCCCTCCATCGCAGGGAGAGCCGAGGAGCTCATTTTCGGGAGGATTTTCCAACGAGGGCGGATCGATACTATTTGAAACACACCTTAGTCTATCGAACTCCAAAAGGCCCAGAGGTAAAGTGTAAACCGGTAAAGATCACGCGATTTCAGCCAGAGGTGAGGGTCTACTAAGTCTCATAGTCTTGTAGTCTATTAGTCGTATAGTCCAAAACCAGACGACTAAGGACTATAAGACTGACGACTATGCGACTGCAAATAGAGTGGCTAATGCTTGTCAAACTTAAGATTTTCCGTTTTGACCCAAAGAAAGACGAAAACCCCTATTACCAGAATTTTGAGGTAGAGACCGATCCCTTGGATCGAATCTTGGATTGTCTTAACCGGATTCGGTGGGAGCAAGATCCGACCCTCTCCTTTCGGTGGTCTTGTGGTCATGGAGTTTGTGGGTCCGATGGGATGAGGATCAACGGCATCTGTGGTCTCCCTTGCCAAAAATTGCTCAGAAATTTTAAGGAGGAAATCCTCATCGAACCCCTTCCTGTGTTTAAAGTCGTTAAAGACTTAATTGTGGATCTCGGCCCTTTTTTTGAAAAATACCATTCGATCAAACCCTATCTGATTGTGAAAACCCCTCCACCCGATCAGGAGCGAATCCAACTTCCTGCCGAGCAGCGCCTTTTTGAAGAGGCCATCCGTTGTATCCTCTGTGCCTGCTGCACCGCTTCCTGTCCGGTCAATCAGCGAAAAGAGACAGAGGCCTATGTTGGGCCTGCTGCCTTGGTTCGAGCTTTTCGATATCTCTTCGATTCGAGGGATGAAGCTTCCAATGAGAGGATGGGCCTTCTCGACCAGAAAGACGGGGCATGGGGTTGCCAAACGTTGTGGAAATGCACAGAGGTCTGTCCTAAGGAGATCCCTGTCACCAAACAGATTGGTCAAATCAAGAAACGGATCTATGAGGCGAAACATAAAGAGTAGGGTGATGGGGAGATACGGAGATGGGGCGAAGTGAAAGATACATTTGTGGCCATCCATGGCCACTTTTATCAGCCTCCGCGAGAGAATCCTTGGTTGGAAGCCATTGAGACGGAGGAGAGTGCCTATCCTTTCCACGACTGGAATGAACGGATCACCTTCGAATGTTATCGGCCGAACGCCTACGCACGGATCGTCGATAGGAAAGGAAAGATCCTCCATCTCGTCAACAACTATTCCTACCTCAATTTCGATTTCGGTCCAACGTTGCTCTATTGGCTGGAGTTGAAATTTCCCACGCTCTATCAAAAGGTCATCGAAGCGGATCAAGAAGGCCTAAGAAGGTTTGGCCATGGGAACGCCATGGCACAGGCTTATAACCACATCATTATGCCCCTGGCCAGCGAGAGAGATCAGGAGACGGAAATTCTTTGGGGAATGGCTGACTTCGAGAAGCGGTTCCATCGAAGACCAGAGGCAATGTGGCTTCCTGAGGCGGCTGTCAACTACCCCACCCTTCGGCTTCTGGCCAAATATAGAATGCAGTACCTCATCTTGAGCCCTTTTCAGGCCCTGAGAGTTCGGCCGATCGGAATTAAGAAATGGACCGATGTCTCCAGGGGTCGGATCGATCCAACGCAGCCCTACCGGTGTTTCATCAAGGATGAATCGGGTGAGAAGCGTTCAGACCATTTCATCGATATCTTTTTCTACGATGGAATCATCTCAAAGGAGGTGGCATTTGGAGATCTCTTAAAGGATGGGAATGCCTTGTCCGAGAGATTCGCTCGGTCCTACCAGCCGTCAAAGAGAAGGCCCCAACTACTCCACATTGCGACGGATGGCGAGACCTACGGACATCATAGGAAATTTGGTGAAATGGCTTTGGCCTATGCATTGAAAGAAGGAATCTCTTCACGGGGATTCGATGTGATCAACTACGGCGCCTTTCTAAAACGATTTCCTCCGATTTATGAAGTGGAGATCGACAAAGGGTCGAAAGGGGAGGGAACCTCCTGGAGTTGTGCTCACGGGGTTGGTCGGTGGAAAGAGGATTGTGGGTGCAGCACAGGCGGAAAACCCAAATGGAATCAAAAATGGCGAAGACCTCTGAGGGAGGCCCTTGACCTCCTGAGGGATCAACTAAGCAGGGTCTATGAAAGAGAAGGCGAAAGGATCTTCCGGGATGTTTGGGAGGCGAGAAATGGCTATATCGAGGTGATTTTGGATCGTTCATCGAAGAATCTGAATCGATTCTTTGATCACTATGGGCTTAAGGGTCTGGATGGGGAGAGGAGAACCAAAGGTCTAAAGCTCCTGGAGATGCAGAGGCATGCCTTACTGATGTACACGAGTTGCGGCTGGTTCTTTGCCGATTTAGCAGGTCTGGAAACGGTTCAAATCCTTCTCTATGCAGCGAGGGCAATTCAGTTGGCGGAAGAGATGACCGGTCAAGAGATTGAAAAGGGATTTGTTCAACTTCTATCGAGTGCAAAGAGTAATCTGCGTGAAATGGGAGATGGCGATCAAGTCTATCAAAAACTGGTCAAGCCGAGATGCGTGACATTGGAAAAAGTGGTGAACCAGTATGCGATTTCCTCTCTGTTTGATGATGGAGAAAGGGAGAAAAAGATCTTCTCCTACCGAGTCGAGAGGGTGAATTATGAGATGGTGAAGAAGGATGATAGCGCGTTGGTCGTGGGGCAGGTGAAGGTGATTCCAGAGATCATTCCAGAACCGAAGGAATTTCTCTTTGGTTTAACCGTTTCTAAAAGAGATGCATTTCGAACCTGGGTCTCAGAATGTGGGGAAGGACCAGATTTTGATGCACTAAGGAAGAAAGGTCTTGAGAGCCTTGAAAAGGGCGAGGAGGAGGCGGCCAGGCTTTTTACTTTGATTTTCGGAAGTCGTTTCTTCACGATTCGAGATCTTTTTAGAGAAGAGAAAGAGGCCCTCTTCGAGAAGATGGTTCAGCGGAAAATAGGTCAGTCCCCGGAGATCTATGCTGAACTTTTTGATAAGGCGGGGAAGACGGGGGAGTTGCTAACCAAAAAGGGTTTGGAGGTTCCTGACGGGGTTCGTCTGGCTGCGGAGGTTACCCTTAGCAATCGGTTACTGCGTGAGATTGAGGAACTGAAGAGAGATTTCGAAGGGACGGTGAAGAGGAGGGAGATTGATCAGATCATGCGTGAAGCAAGAGATTACGGTTTTCAACTAAAAATGGGGAAGCCAGCCCTGATATTGAGTGAATTGCTGAAGGAGAGGATGAAGATCCTTCAGGAAACTGTGGCCAGATATCAGTCAGCCTTGCCTGAGGAGGAAAAGTTGAGGTCAGAGAAGGTGGAGGAGGTGATAAGGCTTCTCAGCTGGGCTGAAAGATGGGGTTTTGGACTACAGAAAGAAGAGGCCCAGGCAATGATGGATGAGTTATTGGAAGAGTATGTTTCGACCCTCGAAAAGAGTTGGTGGGAAGGCGGCACTGAGAAACCATTTCCTCCCAATCTCATTACCTTGGCAGAAAAGTTGGACTTCAATGTGGAGAGGTATTCGAAGATGATTCGTCGAGTTGCTTCCACGAAATCAGATTCTTATTGACTTTGCCGAACTAATTCTAATACACTTTTAGTAATTATTCGGCCATCTACAGACAGCGTCGGACCATCGTTATCCGATTAAAGGAGGCGATGGAGCTCACTGAAAGTAGGTAAATATTGAAACAGAGGAGGTGGTTGATTATTTGAATGATGTGGATGGTTGATGCTCTTAGAGAGATGATCTCATTCAAAGGATTGAGCTTCTCCTCAGCACGGTGAGGGGGAAAAAGGAAGGAGGAATGATATGGAAGAAAAGAAAAAACAAGACGTTGCAGGTTATGGACCTCCTTATGAGGTGGGTGACTTTCCAGAACCTCCTCGGGATCTCACTCCGAGGAAACTGTTTGCTATTTTAGGACCAGCTGTCATTGCCCTCGGCGGAACAATTGGCGGAGGTGAATGGCTTGTCGGGCCTTCCCTCTTTGTAAAATGGGGCCTTGCGCTCCTCTGGATCACCACTGTATCATCGTTGCTACAGGTTTTCCTCAATCTCGAGATGTGCCGTTACACCCTCTATACTGGAGAGCCGATCACCGTTGGTTTTATGAGGCTTAAACCCGGGAAGGCATTTTGGGGATGGCTCTTTACCGTTGTTGGATTCTTGGAGCGAGCCATGCCAGGATGGGCCATGGGTACGGCTACAGCCTTGGCTGCTGCTCAGTTAGGCAGGATCCCTGGAGGCCCGGATAAAGGCACGGTCATTATTTGGACTTATGTAATCTTTGCCTCCTGCGTCGTACTTGTATCAATGGGGCGGACAATTGAACGGACCCTCGAATGGGCTAACTGGCTCATGATGTTTGTCGTTCTCGCAGGGCTTTTAATACTCGATATCTTCATTGTTCCAGGCAAGGTCTGGCTTGAGGGGTTGGTAGGATTTGTAAGTTTTGGTTCTGTTCCGAGAGGTGTCGATTTACTTCTTTTGGGTGCACTCGTTGGTTATTCTGCCTATGGAGGATTTGGTAATAACGCCATCACGAACTGGTATCGAGATAAGGGTTATGGAATGGGAGGCAAGGTAGGTTACATTCCTGCTGCCATAGGTGGGAAAGTGGTACACGTCTCATCTGTTGGGAAAATTCCCTCCCTCACGGACAAGAACATTTCGAGTTGGAAAGGTTGGTGGAAACTTCTTAACATCGATCAGTGGGGTGTCTTTTGGTTTGGAGCCATGATTGGGATGTTCCTTCCCGGCATTCTCTATGTTGGAGTGCTTCCAAGGGGAATGGACCTACCAAGTTGGGGAATTGCTGCTTCTTCTGCCAGTGGTCTCATATTAAAGCTTGGCAATTTTGGGTGGTTCCTTGCCCTCTTCTTCGGTTTCTGGATTCTCTACTCAACAGCCATTAGCAATGTGGACCTTGTCGTTCGCCAGTGTACCGATATGTTATGGTTCGCTTCACCAGGTGTCAGAAAATTTGCAAGGTTGGATATTAGGAAAATCTATTATATCTTGTTAGCTGTGTTTATGGCCTGGGGCTGCTCGTTTGTTAATATCACTCTTCCCATTATCATCTTTGCCATCAGCGCCAATATTGCCAACTTCACAATGGCGATCTCATCAGTTCTTACTATCCGCTTGAACAGGAAGGTTCTTCCTAAGGAGTTTCGACCACCGGTTTGGAGAGAGGTCATCC
>CAZFJD010000043.1:0-14313 GCA_964518775.1 uncultured Syntrophaceae bacterium | reverse complement strand
CATTGAACGAGTGGTTCGACCTGAAGAGACTGTTTTTCCGACGAGGTTATGGTAAGTCCTATTTTGAAAGATTAGGTTAGGGTTAAGGTCAAGGTTAGGAAGTCTGTTTTGGCAAGGTGAAATGGTAAGGGTTTGGGACAAAAGACTTAACCCAAAGACAAAACCGGCATCCTTACCCTTACCCTATAACCAAATACCCTGTTTTCCACTAAAGGAGAATGCAAGATGAAACAGACCATCCATTTTACTTTGAATGGTGAACCAGTCTATGTGGAGATTGAACCCTATCTCACCCTTTTGGACCTCTTGAGGGACAGATTGGAACTCACCGGAACGAAGGAAGGTTGTGGGATGGGTGAATGCGGAGCCTGCACCGTCCTTTTAGAGGGGAAGCCGGTCAACTCCTGTATCTTTCCTGCCCTGGAAGTGGAAGGAAAGGGTGTGACGACCATTGAAGGACTAATGGATGCCCAAGGTCATCTCCATCCCATCCAAAGGGCCTTCATTGACTACGGGGCAATACAGTGTGGCTTCTGTACTCCTGGAATGGTGTTATCTGCAAAAGCTCTTCTTGATGAGAATCCAAAGCCAACAGAGGAAGAGATTCGAAACGGTATTGCCGGAAACCTGTGCCGCTGCACCGGCTATCTTCAGATCATTCAAGCCATTAAAGCAGCCAGCAAAAAGTTATAAACCCGCTATGCGCATAGCGCTAAGCGCTTAGCGTTCTATCCATTGGAGGCCGTCATGGAAGAGTTTATCAATATTGGAAAACGAATTCCCAAGATGGATGCAGAGGAGAAGGTGACCGGCAGGGCGATCTATATCCACGACCTCAAGGTTTCAGGAATGCTTTACGGAAAGATCCTCTACAGTCCCCATCCCCATGCAAAGATATTGAACATCGATACGTCTCAAGCAGAAAAGCTCCCGGGTGTCAAGGCGGTCCTAACAGGTTACAATATTCCGCCTATCAAATTCGGTTTCTATAAAGACAATACCCCTCTGAAGGCTGGGAAGGTTCGATCTTATCGTGATGAGGTTGCTGCGGTCGCTGCCATCGATCCCGATATTGCAGAAGAAGCCCTTGATCTCATTAAGGTTGACTATGAAATCCTTCCTGCTGTCTTCGACCCAGAAGAGGCCATGAAAGAAGGAGCGCCTCTTATTCATGAGGAACATGTTGGGGGTAAAGAGAAAAAACCCACCAATGTCCTCAATCTTCCATGGAGGCTCGTGTGTGGTGATGTTGAAGAGGCAAGAAAAAATTCCGCCTTTGTGGCAGAAGACCGTTTTAAGGTGACTTGGGTCAGCCATTGCTGCATGGGAACGAGCGGATGTCTGGCCCAGTTTGATTTGAAAAATAACCTGACCATCTATAGCCCCACTCAGATTCCTTCTTTGGCCCAGAGAGATTTCACCGATGCCCTTTCCGCAATGGGATTGCAGGGGAAGAAGGCCCGGGTGATTAAAACGATCATTGGCGGTGGATTTGGAAGCAAACTCGATACCTATGCCTTCGAATACATTGCCATCCTTTTAGCCTATAAGACTCGGAAGCCCGTAAGGATCGTCTTTAGTCGTGAGGAGGAGTTCTTCGCTACGTCGCCCAGACAGCCTGCAATCATCCATATCGCCCAGGGATGTAGCAAAGATGGAAAATTAACCTTTCGGGATATTCGAATGACCCTCGACAATGGAGCCTACACCTCCTGGGGTGCCACCGTTCCTTCCGTCATGATGATGCCTTCTTCATCCCTTTACAAGGTGCCCAATGTACGATATGCGGCCAAATGCGTTTACACCAATAATACCTACTCTCAAGCGATGAGAGGGTATGGAACTCCACAGGTCACTTTTGCCATCGATTCTCAAATCGACATCCTTGCTGAGATGGCTGGGATCGATCCTCTCGACTTCAGAATAAGAAATGCCAATACCCCGGGAGAGGTCACCCCTCAGAATTTCAAGATCAACACATGCGGTTTGAGGGAGTGTATTGATGCCGTTGCACAGAAGTTGGATTGGCGGCAGGTTCGGGGCAGGAAGGATGGGAAGGGAGTGGGTATGGCCTCCCTCATCCATGTGGGAGGAGGCGCCCGGGTCTATAAGTCAGATGGTTGCGGAACGATCATTAAAGTCGACGACTTCGGGACCGTCAATGTCTTCACCGGTGCCACCGATATGGGACAGGGATCGGATACTGTCATTGCTCAAATTGTCGCCGAGGAATTGGGTGTCAGAGTCGAAGATGTCGTTGTCACTCATACCGATACCGATGTTTGCCCTTGGGATGTCGGAGCCCATGCCAGCCGAACGACCTTTGTGGCTGGAAATTCGGCCCGTGGAGCGGCAAAGAAGGTGAAAGAACAGCTCCTCGAGGTAGCTGCCAAATCATTAGGTGAGAGTCCTGAGAATTTAGATATCCGAGATAGAATCATCTTCTCAAAGAAAGATCCTGAGAAGAAGACTCCATTAGGAAAAACACTAAGAGCTGCCCATTATACCACCGGTGGAAATATGGTCATGGCGGAATATTTCTATGATCCCGCCAATGAGAATTTAGATAAAGACCTCAAAGGAAACCTCTCCGTCACTTACACCTTTGGGACCCATGGTGTCGAGGTTGAAGTCGATAAGGAAACGGGTCAGGTAAAGATTTTGAAATATGTGGCTGCCCACGATGTCGGTAAGGCCATCAATCCCATGCTTTTGGAAGGTCAGGTCTATGGTGGGGCCACGATGGGAATCGGTTATGCCCTGACCGAAAGGCTCATCCTACAGAACGGAAAGGTGATGAATCCAAACTTCCTTGATTATAAGATGTTGACGGCCAAAGATGTTCCGAATATTGAAACAATTGTGATTGAAACAAATGATCCATTCGGACCTTTTGGTGCCAAGGGGATCGGCGAACCTGGACTGGTACCTACAGCACCCGCTATCGCCAATGCGATCTACGATGCCGTGGGCGTGAGGATCAAGGAGCTTCCGATCACACCGGAGAAGGTACTGGCAGCCCTGAAGGAAAAAACCAACCCAAAATAATGGAATATTGGAATTTTGGAATATTGGGTTTTGAAAAAGAAACCAAAAATCTTTTGTCTTTCCCCATCATTCCATTTTTCTAATGTTCCATTATTCCAGTGTTCTCTCCCGTATTCCCATCATCCCAACGTTCCATTCTTCCATTACCCCAGTTTTATTTCATTATTCCATTATTCCATTGCTTTCATCTTTCTTTCTGTCCAAAAATGTCATGATTTATCCAAATTTTTCATAAATTGTCCATCCTATACATTCACTTCTCATCTGTTACTTCCATTTTCCATGTCCGTAGAAAACCAAAAAGACTTTAATTTTTAATAACATAAGAATAAGAAGTTGACTTTTTATGAAAATTTGGAACATATTGGAATAAACCTTGCAAATTTTGTTAATTCTTGTGAAACTGTGCATTCTGGTACCTGTTTCTAAATTTGACGTGAGGAGAGAAAAGCTTGGAGGATCGAATACTTATAGTCGATGATGAAGATTTGATCTGCACTATATTCAGCAAAAGGCTTAAAAAGGAAGGCTATTCTTGTATTACAGCGTACAATGGACGAGAAGCCCTTGATCGTTTTTACAAAGACACTCTTTCTCTCATCGTGACTGACATCAAAATGCCCCAAATGGATGGCATAGAGCTCTTAAAGAAAGTGAAAGCAGTCGATCCCAAGACCATGGTGATCATCATGACTTCTTATCCTGAGATCGATCTCGCTGTTGAGGCCATGCGGCTTGGAGCTTTCGATTTTATCCTTAAGCCGGTTGAGCTCGATCTGGTGGTCTTAAGCGTCAAAAAGGCACTGGAGAGGAAGAGATTGGAAGAAGAGGTTGAGGCTTATCACAACCGTCTGGAAAGATTGGTGGGCGAAAGAACAGCCAAACTCCAAGAGGCTTACTACATCTTGAAGAGAGCCCACCTGGATTCAGTCAATGTCCTTGTCGGCGCTATCGATGCAAAAGATCCCTACACCCGAGGCCATTCGGATAGGGTGAGAAAGATGAGCCTAAGGATGGGTTCCAAGTTGGGCTTCAATGAAACAAAGCTCGAGGGCCTTGAATATGGAGCCCTCCTGCACGACATCGGAAAGATCGGTATCAAGGATGAGGTCCTTCAGAAACAGGGCTCTCTGGATCCTGACGAATATGAAAGTATTCGAGAACACCCGTTGATAGGCGTTAAGATTGTGGAGGGAATCGAGTTCTTTAAAGACAAGATCCCGATGATCCGTTACCATCATGAACACTTCGATGGAACCGGCTATCCAGATGGGTTGGTTGGAGACGCCATTCCCCTTGAGGCGAGAATCATCGCTGTGCCAGATACGTTCGATGCCATGACCAGTGGAAGACCTCATCGCGGCAGGATGACCGTTGAGGATGTCCTGATGGAATTGGAGAAGGAGAAGGGGAAGAAATTTGATCCACATATTTTGCAAATATTCCTGGATGAAAAGATCTATTTAACGTTTTCATGACGAGAATTTCGAGATGAAATTATCCAAAGGGAGACAAGCAGAGAAAGCTTTACACGAGAAGGAGCGTTTTCTTAGCAGTATCTTCGAAAGCATACAGGATGGGATAAGTATTCTTGACGAAAATATGAACATCATCCGAGTCAACCCTATCATCGAAAAATGGTATTCCCATTCCTTACCCCTCATTGGCAAGAAATGCTATGAAGCCTATCATAGCCGAAAAGAACGCTGTGATGTCTGCCCAAGTTATCGGACGATTAAAACAAGACAGGCCGCTTATGAGATTGTCCCTAAAAGAGGCCCCGGAGGAGAGGTGGCAGGATGGCTGGACCTCTACAGTTTCCCATTCTTGGACGTTGAAACAGGGCAGATGACAGGAGTGATCGAATATGTCCGAGACATCACCGAACGTAAGCGCGCAGAGGAGGAGCTGGAAAGGAGTGAAAAACAGGCGTTGCGTTTGGCCATGGAAAATGCTGCCGTGGCCGAAATCGGACGAATTATCAGCTCGACGTTGAACATCCAAGAGATCTATGAGCGTTTCGCTGAAGAGGTAAGTAAACTTATCGCATTTGACCGGATTGCAATCAACACCATAAATCCCGATGATCAAACCACGACGATCAGCTACGTCACTGGAATCGAGACCGAAGGCCGCAAAACTGGAGATACCATTCCCCTGGCGGGTTCATTGACAGAAGAAGTCTTCCGAACACGGTCAAGTCTCCTCATCCAGATGGATGACAGGAAAGATCTGGCGAGACGGTTCCCTGGCCTGTTACCTTCCATTCAGGCTAAATTTAAATCATTGTTATCAGTCCCTTTGTTTTCAAAAGATCAAGTGATTGGCGTTCTCCACATTCGATCGACCGAACCAAACGTATACTCACAAAGGGATCTCAGACTTGCTGAAAGGGTCGGGCATCAGATCGCAGGTGCCATCGCAAATGCACAACTCTTCGCTGAGCGCAAGAAGGCCGAAGAGGCCTTGCGAGAGAGTGAGGAGAAGTACCGAACCATTCTGAAAAATATTGAGGACAGCTATTATGAAGTCGATCTCGCTGGCAATTTCACTTTCTTTAACGATTCGGCATGCCGTCTGCTCGGATATTCGAAAGAAGGGTTGATAGGCATGAATGACCGTCAATATACCGACCCAGAGAGTGCTAAGAAATTGTTTCAAACATTCAATACGGTTTACAGAACCGGAGACCCGACGAAGGGTTTTGACTGGGAGATCATTCGCAAAGATGGAACGAGACGATTCGTGGAGGCATCGGTCTCCCTCATGAGGGATGCAAAGGGTCAACCGATTGGATTTCGGGGCATCGCCCGTGACATTACCAAGCGTAAGCAGATGGAAGAGGCTCTGCGAACAGAGAGGCAAAAATTTCAGATGCTCTCAGAGAATGCTCCGTTTGGAATGGTAATGATCGATCAGGATGGGACGTTTACATATCTCAATCCAAAATTTAAAGGATTATTCGGATACGATCTAAAAGATGTTCCCAATGGAAGAACTTGGTTTCGAAAAGCCTATCCCGATCCGACCTACAGGCATAATGTGATCTCTGCATGGATGCACGATTTAAGAATCTTCACTCGGGGTGAAAAAAGACCCAGAGTGTTCACAGTCACCTGTAACGACGGAACTGAGAAGATCGTCAATTTTATATCTGTTCAATTGGAGACGGGTGAACATTTGACGACCTGTGAGGACATCACCGAACAGATGCGTGTGGAGGAGATCCTGCGGGAAAGTGAGGAGAAGTACCGCACCCTCTTCGAGGGATCGAAAGACGCCGTCTTCATTACGACCCGACAAGGAAAGTTCATCGACTTTAACCAATCCTTTTTAGATCTCTTTGGCTATAGCAAAGATGAACTCGTGACCCTGCACGTCCAAGAAACCTATGTTCATCCTGATGACCGGCACCGGTTCCAAGAAGAGATAGAACAGAAAGGATTTGTGAGAGATTATGAGGTGAAGCTCCGTACAAAGGATGGAAAAGAGATGGACTGCCTGCTGACCGCCTCTGTGCGGTTAGGTAGGGACGGAACCGTTCTGGGATACCATGGTATCATCCGGGACATCACCGAACGTAAGCGCGCTGAACAAGAAATGAGAATCCTGGAGGAGCAACTTCGACAATCCCAAAAGATGGAAGCCGTTGGACAATTGGCCGGAGGCGTCGCCCACGATTTCAATAACATCCTCACCATCATCAAAGGCTACAGCCAACTCTCGCTCTCTGAACTCAAAGAGGACGATCCTTTGAGAGAGAACGTTGAAGGGATCCAAAAAGCCACAGAACGGGCGTCGAGTTTGATTCGAAAAATCCTTGCCTTCAGTCGGCGGCAGGTGATGGAGATGAGAGTCCTCCATCTCAACAACATATTGATGGAACTGGACAAACTGCTACGCCGGATCATCGGCGAGGATATCGACCTCGTAACGGTCTTGGCTGAAGATTTGGGCCTGGTGAAGGTCGATCCTGGCCAGATCGAACAGGTCATTCTCAATCTGGCAGTGAATGCAAAGGATGCGATGCCGGACGGAGGGAAACTCACCATTGAAACGGCCAATATCGAACTGGACGAGGCCTATGCCCGCAGCCATATTGCCGTCACCCCTGGCCCTTATGTCATGCTCTCTGTGAGCGATACGGGTGTGGGGATGAGTCCTGGGGTCAGGGAGCGGATTTTCGAGCCGTTCTATACAACGAAAGAAAAGGGGAAAGGGACGGGATTGGGACTCTCGACCGTCTATGGCATTGTGAAACAAAGTGGTGGGAACATCTGGGTCTATAGTGAACCTGGTCAGGGAACGACCTTCAAGATCTACCTTCCTCGAGTGGGGGAGCTTACGGAAGAGATCAGTGGAAAGATAGTGAAGGAGGAGCTTCCACGTGGGAGTGAGACCATTTTAGTCGTAGAGGATGAAGAGGAGCTTCGCAAGTTGGCTGTGCGGATCTTAGAGAAACAAGGATATAAGGTTCTGGAAGCCTCTCAAGGACAGGAGGCCTTGCTCATCTGTGAAAAGCATGGGCAACCGATCCATCTTTTGGTCACGGATGTCATCATGCCTGGCATGAGCGGCCGCGAGTTGTCAGAGCGGTTGCTCTCCCTTCATCCCGAGATCAAGATTCTCTATATATCGGGGCACACCAATGGCGCCATTATTCACCACGGCGTGTTGGAGCCAGGCGTGAACCTACTCCAGAAACCTTTTACACCGGACGCCTTAGCTCGAAAGGTACGCGAGGTTTTGGAAAGTTAGGGGAACCGATGGACTTGCAATACTCTCAATATCTGGCACCCTTGCTGACAGCAGCGGTCCTATCGACTGTTCTTGGGATCCACGGATGGCGACGTCGTCATGTGCCCTCTGCCATGCCCTTCGTGATTCTTATGTTCGCTGTGGCCCAATGGTCGCTGACGTATGCCTTCGAGTTAGGAGGTAGCGAGCTACAGACCAAGGTGCTTTGGGCCAAAATCAAGTATCTGGGAGTTGTCATCGTACCAATGGCTTGGCTCTTCTTTGCGTTAAAGTATACCGGCCGAGCGGGATGGTCCAAACCTCGCAAAATAGCCCTCATAGCGATTGTACCCATTGTCACGCTGCTTCTGGTTTGGACGAATGACTTCCATGGTTTGATCTGGAGAACTGCAAGACTTGATACGAGCGGCTCTTTTTATCTGCGGGTTTCAATGCACGGCGCCTGGTTCTGGATTCATCTGACATATTCTTACCTGCTCCTTCTCCTCGGTACGGTCCTCATTATCCAAGCCCTCATTCAATCACCCAAACTAAACCGTTGGCAAGCGGGCACCTTACTGGTGAGTATATTAGCTCCGTGGATAGGAAACGCATTATATCTTTATGGCTTGAACCCATTTCCGAACCTGGATTTGACACCTTTCGCTTTTACCCTCACTGGCGTTGGGCTCTCGTGGAGTCTCTTTCGCTTTCAACTATTGGACATCCTCCCAGCGGCACGGGAGATCTTTTTTGAAAGCATAAGCGATGTAGCGATCGTGATAAATGCAGAGAATCAAATTGCGGATATCAACCCATCAGCACAACGCATCCTCGGTTGCTCGGCCTCAGAATTAATCGGGAGACCAGTCGAAAAAGGGCTATCTCGCTGGCCCGATTTAGCCCAACATTGCCGCGACATGAACGAAATCCATTCGGAAATTGTCTTGAGTGAAGATGGGAGAAAGCTCTATTTCGACCTGAGTATCTCACCCCTGAAGGACAAATACGATTTCCTTACCGGCCGGCTCATTGTGTTGCGTGACATTACCGAACGTAAGCAGGCTGAAGAGATACTTAAGAATGCCCATGATGAACTGGAAAAAGAGGTAGGAGAGCGTACTTCTGAACTGCAAACAGTAAACGAACAGCTTAAACAGGGGATAAAAGACCGGATCTGGGCGGAAGAGGAGCTGAAAGAGAGCCTGAAACTGATCGGTCGAGCAAAGAGGGAATGGGAGTCTACAACCGATTCCCTTCCCCAGCTCATTTGCCTCCTCGACTGCTGGGGATACATCCTCCGTACGAATCGGATGGTGGAGAAGTGGAACCTTGGACAGGTCACAACGGTCAGGGGACGAAAGGTACATGAACTTTTTCATCCGGACTGCTCTGATAAGGCTTGTTATCTGGAGAATTTTTGGCCACGGGCGGCAGAGGAATTGGCCAAGGGTCAACCTACTGAATTTGAGATCGACGACAAGGTCATCAAACGCTACCTCCATTTTCAAGTTCGGCCGATACAGGCTCAAAGGTACGCAAAAGATGAGGAGATCGCCAGCTATGCAGTGGTTGTTGCCAACGATATCACCGAGCGTAAGCGTGTGGAGATGGAGATGCTGGCTCTTGAAGAACAGCTTCGTCAATCTCAGAAGATGGAGGCCATTGGCCGACTGGCCGGAGGAATCGCCCATGACTTCAATAACCTGTTGACCCCGATTGTGGGATATTCACAACTGGCGTTACGAGGTCTCTCTTTCAGCGATCCGATGCGTGATCATCTTCAAGAAATTCAGAGGGCTGCTGAGCGTGCCGCAAATCTCATTCGCCAACTCCTGACCTTTTCCCGGCGTCAGGCTCTCAAGCCCCAAGTGCTCAACCTCAATAATGTGCTGCTCGACATGGATAGGATGCTCCGCCGAGTCATCGGCGAACATATAGAATTGCTGACAGCGCCAGCACCAGATTTAGGTTCGGTCAAAGTGGATCCTTCTCAATTTGAACAGGTCCTTGTCAACCTTGCGATTAATGCTCGGGATGCCATGCCTGATGGCGGCAAACTCATCCTTGAAACATCAAATGTCTCTTTCGACAGGGATCATGTTTACCGTCGCGCTGACATATCGCCAGGGAAATATGTCATGGTGGCTGTGAGTGATACAGGATGCGGGATGGAACCAAGCATCAAGGAACGGATTTTCGAGCCCTTTTTTACAACGAAAGAAAAAAGCGGCGGGACAGGGCTCGGCCTTTCAACCGTTCACGGCATTGTCAAACAGAGCAACGGCTATATTATCGTATACAGCGAGCCTCGTCAGGGAACAACGTTCAAGATTTATCTCCCGAGGGTCGATGGGCAGGCCGCTGCCTTGCCTCCAAGAGACGAAACTGGTTATTTGCCCAAGGGCGACGAAACCGTGCTTTTGGTGGAAGACGAAGAAATGGTGAGAAACCTGGCTGCGCGCGTTCTTCGTGAGCAAGGGTATACCGTGCTCGAAGCAGCCAATGGCACCGAGGCGATGAACGTCGTCCATAATTCTCAGGAAAAAGAGATCCATCTCCTATTGACCGATGTGGTGATGCCTCAGATGGGCGGAAGGGAGTTGGCCGAAAAGCTCAGAGCCATACGACCCAACATTAAGATCCTCTTTACCTCAGGCTATCCAGACAGTACGATTGTCCACCATGGCTTGCTCGATCCTGATGTGGATTTTCTGGAAAAGCCCCTTTCGCCATCCACCTTGGCACGGAAGGTTCGGGAGGTGCTCGATAAATTAAGTTCGGAGTAAGGTGAATATCAGAAAGAGAAATAGATGAGTACTTTGGTTGACTTAAAAAAAATTTACTTAGTGGGAGTAAACCCTATGAAGGAGATCTTGACACCCCGTGAGGCAGCAGAATATTTGAGCGTCCATGTACGAACCATCTATCGCCTGGCAAAGAATCGAGAGATTCCAGGCCGCAAGGTCGGAGGAAGTTGGAGGTTCAGGAAGGATGCCTTAGACGAATGGCTTACGTTGAGAGAAAATCCCTCAACCAAAGGGAAGGGATAAGAGATGAGCAGAATCTTAGTCGTCGACGACGAAAAATCGATCAGGGACTTCCTCTTCGAAGCCTTAACCCAATTAGGCGGTTTCGAGGTTGGAGTGGCCGCGGACGGAGTGGAGGCTCTGAAAAAAATTGAGCAAGAGAATTTCGATCTCGTTCTGACCGATATGAAAATGCCCAATATGGATGGGATCCAGTTAATTTCTGACGTCGCCAGAATCAAACCTGAGACGCTCATGGTTCTGCTAACCGGCCATGGGACCATTGACTCCGCTTTGGAGGCCATGAAACGGGGAGCAAGTGACTACCTCACAAAGCCAATCAATCTGGACGAAATGATGGTGCGCATTCGTAGGGTCTTGGAGGAGAGGCAGCGTTTTGTCAGCCTAAAAGACTACGCTGCCGAACTGGAGAAAGCAAATGAAGAATTGAAGAAGATTGACGAAATGAAATCCGAATTCGTTTCAGTGGCCTCACATGAGTTAAGAACACCCCTCGCTTCGATTAAGAATGCGGTGCAGCTGATCCTCCAGGGAAAGACAGGCGAGATCAACGAAAATCAGCAAAAATTTCTCTCCATGGCAGAGAGAAATATCAATCGTCTGGCGAGCATCCTGAACGACCTTTTAGATCTATCCAGAATTGAGTCCAAAAAGGTCGGACTAAAATTTGTGGAAATGGATCTGCGGGGGTCCATTGAATTCGCCCTATTGTCGCTTAAACCCCAGGCAGATGGAAAGTCTATCCAACTCAAGATGGAAGTTAAGGAAGATCTTTCTCCTGTTTACGCGGATCGAGAGAAGGTCGAACAGATCCTGACATACCTTCTTGGAAATGCCATCAAGTTCACTCCCGAAGGGGGAGAGATCTCTGTTTCAGCTAAGCCCTTTGAGGAAAATGGAGACATGGTGGCCGTTTCGGTCACAGATTCGGGCATTGGAATTCCCGAGGATCAATTAGATAAAGTCTTTGAGAAATTTCATCAAGTGGAGGATTCTCTCCGCCGGTCTATCACGGGAACAGGGTTGGGTTTAGCCATTACAAAAGGACTGGTGGAAGTCCATCATGGCAGGATCTGGGCGGAGAGCGAAGTCGGAAAAGGAAGCATCTTCACCTTCACCTTGCCTGTGTCAAGAGGAGAAAAGAGGGATCTCCATTTTCGACTCATTCTCGACAGAGAGTTTCGACGGGCCCAGAAAAACAGTTCTCCCCTCACCCTCTTCCTGATTGAGGTGTTGGATGAAAGGGCTGAGGTCATAGAGGCTCTATTAGACCCACTCGAAGAAAGGTTGAAACAATGCCTTTGGAGAAACTCGGATGTTACATTGAGACGGGAGCATGAGAAAATACTGGCTGCCATATGTGAAGCAGATCTGGGCGGTGCTCAAGTGATCCAGCAAAGGATCGAAGAGAGAGCCCTGAAGCATGTCGTCAAAGGGTTGGATCCTCCACCGGTGATCAAGGTGGGGGCAGCCACCTATCCTGAAGAAGCTGTTTCACAAAAAGAGCTTTATAAGATCGCTGAAGAACGTTTAAGGGGGTAAAAGATGGACAAAAAGAAGATCTTAGTCGTTGATGACGAAGCCGATCTGGTGGAGACCATCCGCTTTCCTTTGGAGATGGAGGGGTTCAATGTCCTCGTCTCTTATAACGGCGAGGATGCTTTGAATCAGGCTCGAAAAGAAAGCCCTGACTTGATCCTCCTGGACCTCATGTTGCCGAAACTGGATGGGTATAAGGTATGTCGTCTATTAAAATTTGATGAACGATATAAGCATATTACCATACTCATGCTGACTGCCAAGACCCAGGAAAAGGATAAACTTCTTGGAAAGGAGACAGGGGCGGACGAGTACATCACCAAACCTTTCGACATCGATGAATTAATGAAAAAGGTTAAGGCGTATCTAAATAAAGCATAATTAAGAGGGTTCCAGGACTCCAGGTTTCAAGGGTTCAAAGGGCTCATTAAATCTTTGGAAAAGAAACCTTGAACCCATGAACCCTTGAATCCTTGAACCCTTAAAGGATTAACGCATGCCAATGTTTAAATACCGAGTGAGAGATAAAACCGGTAACCCTGTTGCAGGGACGATCGATGCCCCCAACGTCCAGACGGCAGGAGACCAACTCTACACTCTCGGATACTTCCCAATCTCTATTGAAAAGGCGGAGGAGGCGGCTTCGCTTAGCCTTTCCGAGATAGGGAGAAGATTTCAAAAGGTGAAGTTGGAAGAAATCATTCTGTTCAGCCAGCAACTTTCGACGCTCTATAAAGCAGGTTTGCCTCTCCTCGCTGGGTTAGAGAGTATTATCCTGCAGATAAAGAACAAGAAATTGAGGAATGCCCTCGAGGAGGTCCGGCGACAGGTTGAAGGTGGCAGCACCCTTCATGCGGCTATGTCAAAATATCCGGAAGTTTTCTCATCGGTCTATTTCAACATGGTTCGAGCAGGTGAGACGTCAGGTATGTTGGGTGAATCGTTGGATCGCTTTGTCACCCTTGCAGACAGGGAACTGAGAACCCAGCAGAGGGTGAAGGAGGCAACCCGTTATCCCAAGATCGTCATCCTTTCATTAACGGTCGCATTTGTTGTTTTGGTCAGCTTCGTTATTCCAAGGTTTGCCCAGGTCTTTGCTCAATTTAAGACTCCCCTCCCCTTACCGACCCGGGTGATGATTGGTATCAACGATCTCTTTCAAACCTATTGGTACGTTGCCTTGGCACTGGGTGTTGGAATTCCAATTCTTGTTAGACGCTATCTCCAGACCGAGAAGGGTAGATACTCTTGGGATAAACTAAAAACGAGAATTCCTGTTTTTGGACCCCTCTTCTTGAAGATCGCCCTCTCCCGGTTTGCCTATACCTTTGTCATGTTGAATCGGAGCGGAATTCCGATCCTCCAGACTCTCGAAATCACTTCGACCACAATCAACAATATGAAGCTTTCTGAATCAGTCGGAGAGATTAGTCGGAATGTAAGGGAAGGAAGAAGTTTGGCAGATTCGATGAGGGAGACTGGAATGTTTACACCTCTCGTCATTCAGATGGTTTCAGTAGGTGAATCTTCGGGAACTTTAGATTCGATGTTGATGAGGGTAACAGAATACTACGATATCGAGGTCGAAAATACGATCAAGAAAATGTCCACCTATATTGAGCCGTTTCTGACACTCTTTTTAGGAGTTGCTGTTCTCTTACTTGCGTTGGCTGTCTTCTTACCATGGTGGAATATGGCACAGCTATTTAAGTAACCCATAAGGGGAATAGAATGAACGATGAACGATGGACGATGAACGATGAACAAAGAATAATGAACCGAGGACATTTAGATTGCACCCCCTCCCCCACCCTCCCCCCTGGAGGGGGAGGGAAAGGGTGGGGGGGAATCCGAATTCCGAATTCCAAAGGGATGACCACCATAGAAGTGATCGTTGTCATGATACTCATCGGAATTGTGGCTGCGGTCGTGATACCCA
>CAZFJD010000042.1:4857-14360 GCA_964518775.1 uncultured Syntrophaceae bacterium | reverse complement strand
TTTTAGTCATTAAGTTACTCGGTCATTTGGTCATTAAATAACCTATTGACCTAATGACTTAATAACTTTTTATTTGGTGCTTCTCTTCCTTAGCTTTTCGTTTCTTTCATAGATAATCTTTAGCCCTTCGAGAGTCAAGAATTCATTTACTTCTTCAATCGTCTCTGAGTCACCAGCGATGAGACCTGCCAGTCCGCCTGTCGCAATGACCTTGGGATTCGATCTCGTCTCCTTCTTCATTCGTCTGACGATTTCGTCCACCAAGCCCACATATCCAAAGAAAATGCCCGACTGCATACTATGAATCGTATTCTTTCCAATGACCCGTTTCGGTCTGAGGATCTCTACTCTGGGTAGCTTAGACGTCCGCTGAAATAAGGCCTCTGCAGAGATCCCAATTCCTGGGGCGATCGCTCCTCCCATATATTCTCCTTTCGATGAGATATAATCAAAGGTGGTCGCCGTCCCGAAGTCTACGACAATTAAACACCTCTTATATCGCTCGAAGGCGGCGACCGCATTCACAATTCGGTCTGCACCCACCTCCGCAGGATTATCATAGAGGATGGGTATCCCCGTCTCAATCTCTGGGCCAACGATTAACGGTCCCACATGGAAATACTTCTCCGCCATTTTCTGCAACATGTCCAAGACAGGAGGCACGACCGAAGAAATGATCATCCCTTCAAAATCTTTCATATCGATCTCGTCGAAGAGAAAGAGATCCCGAAAGAGGATCCCCCATTCATCAGCTGTCTTCTCACTTTCTGTTCCGATCCGCCAATGATCGACCAAAACCTCGCCATCGTAGACGCCCAAGACCGTATTCGTATTACCCACGTCGATGACCAGCAGCATAAGGACCCCCTCTCCCAGCAGAACCGGGAAACCCAAATGTCAAAGTTCAAATGCTAAATGAATGTCAAATTCTAAAATCAATCAATAATCCCCCCCTCGCCCCCCTTTAGTAAAGGGGGGTTGGGGGATTTGATATTTGAACTTTGGATTTGATTTGAAATTTGGATTTTGACATTTGACATTCTACCTTTTGTATTCTACATCTCCTGCCACAATTCTCTTTCGTTCCCCTTCTTTCGTCTCCAAAATCAAGGCCCCGTCTGAATCGACATCCACTGCAACACCCATCAGGGTCTCTCCAAAGGAAGCCACTTTCACTCGTCTCCCTTTGATTCTGGCCCTCTCCTTCCAAGCCTCGAGCACATCCGCCCCACGCCCTTTTAAGAAGACCCCATACCATCCTTCCAACTCCTCCAAAAGGCATTGGAGGAAGGCCTTTCTCGAAACGGCTTGTCCCATTTCCTTCCTTAATGAGGTGGCGGCTCGCCGAATCTCCCTCGAAAACATCTTTGCATCTACGTTGAGATTCACGCCAATGCCCAAGATCACGAAATGGATCTGATCCATCTCCGAATGGATCTCATTGAGAAGCCCAGCCACTTTTCGACCTCCTAAAAGAATATCATTGGGCCACTTGATTGCAGGAGGCAGGCCGGAGTACTTCTGGATGGCGTCGGCTGTAGCCACGGCTGCCATCACGGTGATGAGAGAGACCTGTTGGGGAGGAATCTTGGGCCGCAGGATGATAGAAAGATAAAGGTTCAAAAAAGGGGGAGAGAACCAATGTCTTCCAAGCCTTCCTCTTCCTTTCGTCTGTGATTCAGCAATGACGATCTCGCCTTCCTCAGCCCCCTGCAGCGCTAACTGATAGGCCTTCGAATTCGTCGAATCGATGGCGTGAAAGTAATGGATCGTCCTGCCCAACCATTTCGTCCTGAGGAGGGGTTTTACTTCTGACGGGGTGAGAAGGTCTGGGGATCGAATGAGCCGATATCCTGATCGTCTCAACGCCCTGATCTCGTACCCCAAGCTCCTCAAGCCATTCATTCTTTTCCAGACGGCTGTTCGGCTCACCCTTAATCGACGGCTGATCTCCTCTCCCGAAAGAAAGGCCGAAGAATGGTCTCTTAGGAGTTGGAGAATCTCCTCAGTCAACATACAACTTCCCATAAACTTCAAGGTTCAAATGTCAAATGTCAAAGGAATTCCAAATCTCAAATGGTTAAAGCCCTAATTGGATACTTCAAGTCTTAAATTTGAACTTTGAACTTTGTCATTTGACATTGATGATTAACTAGCGACCTTATCATAGTGTGAAAATTGCATTGAGAAGGTTCCTCGGCCTTGGGTCAGAGATCTCAAGTCCGTCGAGTAACCGAACATCCGGGTCAGTGGAGAGATCGCCCGGATCAGCGTGACTTTACCCTTTAGAGTGATTCCTTCGACTGAACTCTTTCTCGCCCTCAAATCACCCACCACCTCACCCATGAACTCCTCTGGAGTGATAACGTTGACCTCCATCATCGGCTCCAATAATACCGGTTGGGCCTTCCGGCAAGCCTCTTTCAGTGCGTTGGAGGAAGCAATCTTCAAAGCAAGAAGCGATGGATGGTTAGGATCCACATTGGCCTTCAGCAATGTGACGCGAAGATCTGTGAGCGGATAACCCATGATCACTCCCACTGTGGAAGACTCCCGGATCCCCTCTTCGACAGAGAGAAGCCCCTCCTGAGGCAGGGTTCCTTCTGGAACCTCAGAATAAAATGCGATCCCCTTCCCTCGGCCGTTGGGCGAAATGCGTAAAAAAACCTCTGCAAAATGCTTCGTGTCTTCCATCTCCTTTAAGAACTTGGCCGATGCCTCTGCTTCTTTCTCCACGCTTTCTCGATAGACGACCTGAGGCCTTCCCACGTTCACCTCCAGGTGATATTCTGCGAGGAGTCGATTGACCAAGACATCAATGTGCAATTCACCCATCCCGGAGATGATGGTCTGACCAGTATCTTCATCGAATTTGACATGAAAGGTGGGATCTTCCTGACTCAGCTTTTCCAGAGACTCACCCAGTTTTTCCTGATCCCGATTGCTCTTTGGTTCCACCGCCACCGACATCACAGGTTTATAGAAATCGATGGGCTCGAGCATAATCGGATGGCCGGAATCGCAGAGGGTGTCGCCTGTGGTGGTATCCTTCAGTCCCATGACAGCGACAATCTCTCCGGTCTTGGCCTCCTCCACGCGGGTGCGTTGATTTGCATGCATCTGAAAAATCCTTGAGATCTTTTCACCCTTCTTCAGTCGCGGGTTGTAAACCTCCCGTCCCAACTTGAGGACTCCAGAATAAATCCTGAGGTAGACCAACTTCCTCCCCTGATCCATGATCACCTTAAAGGCCAAAGCCGCGAAGGGCTCTTCATCCCTCGCCATCCTTGTCACTCTCTCTCCTGTCACCGGATTCGTCCCTTCAACCGGCGGGACATCCAGAGGAGAGGGCAGGTAATCCACAATCGCATCAACGAGGGGCTGGATCCCCTGATTTCTCAATGCGGCTCCACATAAAACCGGTACCGCCTTCATCGAAATCGTGCCCTTTCTCAGAGCGGCCTTCATTTCAGATTCTGAAATCTCTTCTCCATTGAGGTACTTCTCCATCAGATGGTCATCCAACTCGGCAACCGACTCGATCAGCTTGGCCCGATAACGATGGGCTTCTTCCCGAAGCTCTCGCGGAATGGAAACTTCTTTGTAGTCGACACCGAGACTATGTTCATCCCATACGATCCCTTGCAACCGCATGAGATCGATCACTCCGATAAACCGATCCTCAACGCCGATGGGGATTTGGATGATCACAGGGTTCGCTCCCAATCTTCCAATGATCATCTTCGCCGTCTCGAAAAAATTTGCTCCAATGCGGTCCATCTTATTGACAAACGCCAGTTTCGGAACCCCGTATTTGTCCGCCTGATGCCAAACGGTCTCCGATTGGGGTTCTACTCCCTCCACAGCGCTGAAAATCGCAATCGCTCCATCCAGTACCCTGAGCGACCGTTCCACCTCAATGGTGAAGTCCACATGGCCCGGTGTGTCGATGATATGGATGGTGCTCCCTTTCCATTCGACTGTTGTCACCGCAGAAGTGATCGTAATCCCTCTCTCCTGCTCCTGCTGCATCCAGTCCATCACCGTGGTTCCATCATCCACCTCGCCCATGCGGTGAATCTTCTTTGTATAGAAGAGGACCCTTTCGGTGACAGTGGTCTTTCCTGCATCGATGTGCGCCATGAAGCCAATATTTCTGGTTCGAAGCAGTCGCTTTTCCCCTGCCATTTCCTACTCTTATTGTTCAATATTGGTTCTTCAGTTCTCTGGATACCCGTCTTCGAGACGAATCTTTCTTGCGCGATCTATTTTTTTCTAAACCTCTGCCCAAGCCTCAACCTGAAAATGTGTATGTTGGCCATACTAAAGGGATTTTCTTTAAATGTCAACTCTTCGACAAGCTCAGAGTTAACCCTTCGGCAAGCTCGGAGTTAACCCTTTGACAGGCTTAGAAGGTGTGAAAAAATTGGGACTCCAGGGCGGGCAGGAATATCTCCAGAGTTTTACAAATGCGGTCGTTTGGAGGGCAAAGGTAACAAGGCCCTGCAAATAACAATCCTTATTAAAGTTTTTCATCGTGAAGAGTTAACGTGAAAAGGTACCGCCCTGCCTGCCGGTAGGCAGGATGACATTCCTGGCAGATCAGCTGATTCCAGCTCCTATAACTGAGGGATTACGAAATCCCACAAAATTTCCTTGACAATTCCCATTCGATATGTTTTATACTGGTTTCAAGGTAGTGTATATGGATAAATTCTTCAGCTTTTACTTCTTCTATTTTTATTTTGGCAGAGGTCACCCATAGAGCCGATCCCTATATTGGGACGGAGAGCCATGGGTGACTGAAAGGGCCCCATGGCTTTTCTATTTTAAGAGCCATAGGGGTAGCCTTATGGCTTTTTTACTTTTTTAGGAGAAAATCTAAGAAAGGGGAAAATTAAGATGGCTATTTCAAAGAAGGTGAAGGGAGCCCTAAACGGAGCCTCTTGGGTGAGGAGGATGTTTGAGGAAGGAGAGGAGTTGAAAGAGATCTATGGTGAGGGAAACGTCTTTGATTTCTCTCTTGGAAATCCCAATCTTGAACCCCCTGCTTCCCTGAAGAAGGCCCTCAAAGACCTTGCTGACCATCCGATCTTTGGCATGCATCGGTATATGCCAAATAGCGGCTACAGTGAGACAAGAAGGTTAATCGCCGAATACCTGAGAGAAGAGAGCGGCCTTCCTTTTGAGGAGAAGCATCTTGTCATGACAGTGGGAGCAGCAGGTGGACTCAATGTGGTTCTGAAGGCCATCCTGGATGAGGGAGATGAGGTAATCGTCCCTTCGCCCTACTTTATGGAGTTCAAATTTTACATTGAGAATTCTGGGGGTGAGATCCGCTTGGTACCCACCCATGAGGACTTCTCTCTCGATCTAAGAGAGATCGAGAAGGCAATCGGAGAGAGGACAAAGGCTGTCCTGATCAACTTTCCAAACAACCCAACGGGAGTCGTCTACGATCAACAATCTCTTAGGAAATTGGGGGAGATATTGAACAAGAAGAACCGGGAGTTAGGAAAGACCCTCTACCTCATTACTGACGAAGCCTATAGACGGATCGTCTACGATCGCATTGAGCTTCCTATCATTTTTCATCATTACGCCCATGCCCTGCGGGTGACCTCACATTCCAAGGATCTTTCCCTTCCTGGAGAGAGAATTGGCTACATAGCAGTCAGTCCCCTTTGTGAGGAAATCGACGAGTTGATCTCCGCCTTTGTCTTTGCCAACCGAACCCTTGGTTTTGTCAATGCACCAGCATTGATGCAGAGGTTGGTCGCTCCTCTTCAGAAGAATTCGGTCAACATCGGAGATTACGAGGAGAAACGCGACCTCTTCTACAACGCCCTGACCGGGTTCGGTTATCAGGTGGTCAAACCCCAAGGAGCCTTCTACCTCTTCCCGAAGGCGCCCATTGAAGATGATGTGGCCTTTGTGAAGGAACTCCAATCGAAACGGATTCTCACCGTTCCTGGCAGAGGCTTCGGCAAGCCCGGCTATTTTAGAATCGCTTACTGCGTTGACAAGAAGGTGATCGAAGGAGCACTTCCTGGTTTCAAAGAGGTGGCTGAAAAATATCGATTGCCACTCAGAGCTCTCTAACCATCTCCCTTCCTGTATCAAAGGCCTTCATGTTTTCATTGAGCAAGTGGGAAGGCAAGAGATCTTGGGTAACCATTTCAAAACCTTCTCGGCTGATGGGCAATATTTCAGTGGCAGCCAAGGCTCCCAACATGATCATATTGGAGAAGATGGGATCGCCCATCTCCAGGGCAAGCTCAGTCGCATGAATCGTCCAGACCCTTTTGCTCAGCTCCCGAATTTTGGCAATCACCTTAGACACTTCTGGATAGGTGGCATTGCCTGAGATGACATCCATAGGGTAAATGGGCCGAGTGTTAATCAGGGTCATAACTCTTGGATTGCCGTAATGGTCGAGAATCCTGAGCCCCTCAACCGGTTCCAGGGCCATAAGAAAATCACATTGTCCTTCTGGAATGATCGGTGAGAATTGATCTTTCGCTGAGATCCTTAAGTGACTCATCACCGCACCACCGCGCTGCGAGGCTCCATAGGTCTCTCCAACCGTAATGACATATCCTTGGGAGACGAGCATCTCAGCAAGGATCTGTGATGCCAAAACATTTCCCTGGCCGCCCACTCCGCCAATGATGACATTGAAAGGGTCTTTAATGAGGATCACCTAAGCCACCTCCTTCATGATGGCTGAAGCAGGACAGATCTCAGCACAAACTCCGCATCCGGTGCAGATGGCCTCATCAACGCAGGCCTTTGCTGCTGTTTTGTCCCAAACCAATCCTGGGCATTTAAAGATGCGGGTGCAGAGACGGTTGCAGCCACAGGCTTCACCCAAACAACGCTCCGTGTTGACCTCGACCCTATAAAGCCTCTTTTGATGCTTTGCGCTGACTAAGGCACACTCCCGCTTCAGAATCAGAGCCTTTAATCCCTTCTCATCCTGAAGGAGCTTTAAGAGGGTTTCAACCGTCTTCCCTAAATCGAAAGGATCGACGACCTCCACCCGAGCCCCAAGGACCTCGCAGATGGCCCTGAGATCGATCACGGAGGCCTCCTTCCCTGTGGCCGTGGTGCCCGTTCCTGGATGGGGCTGAAACCCCGTCATGGCTGTTGCACTATTGTCTAAGAGAAGAAGCAAGAAGTTGGAGTCGTTGTAACGGGCATTGATGAGGGCCGGTATGGCAGCGTGGTAAAAGGTTGAATCACCACAGACAGCAAGCACGGGCTGCTCCAATCCAAAGCGATCAAGCTGACCAAACCCGCAGGCAAGGCCGGTGCCCGAACCCATGGCGTGCAGAGTCTTCATCTGTCCAAATCCAGAAGGAGCCATTCCCAAGGAGTAGCAACCAATATCTCCCAGAACGAAGCCGTCCCTGCCATCCAAAGTTAGGGCTACCTTAATTGCCCAGTAGGTGGCCCGGTGAGGGCAGCCTGCGCAGAAACCGAGGGCCCTTGCAGGGACGAGTTCAGAGGCAGCCTCATGAACGTGCTTCGCATAATCGGCTGGCCTTGGTTCATAGGAAACGTTGATGAGGGATTGAATCGCCTGGGTGACGATCTCTGGGTTGAGTTCGCCGATCTCAGGGATCTTTTTACTCGCCTTGCCGTAAAAGGCCTTCAGACCTAACTCAAGACAATTCTGGGCATAGATTTCTTTTACATTGTTCTCGAGAAAGGGATCGACTTCTTCAATGAAAAGGATCCCTTCTGTCTTCTTTAGGTGCTTCAAGACAAAGTTTTCGGGAAGCGGCCATGTCGTCCCCAGTTTGAGTACTCCAACCCTGTCTCGGACATCGAGATTGCTCACTGCTTCCAATGAATACATCCATCCACTTCCACTGGTGACGACCATGAGCTCGGGTTTTTCAGGACCTCTGTAAGAATTGAAGGGGGATTCCTCAACGATCTTCTTGGCACGCTCAAATTTTTCATGCAGGACTTTATGGTTCGGAAGAGGAGGAAAGGCACATCGGGCACGAGAGGTCTCGAACTTCGGTTTGAAGGCCGATGTTGGAAGCTCATCGAGAACCACATTTCCCCTTGCATGGGAAACTCGTGTCACGCTTCGAATAAGAACAGGAAGTCCCAACTGTTCGGAGAGCTCAAAGGCCCATCTCGTCATCTCCTTTGCTTCCTGAAAATCAGCAGGTTCTAAGAGAGGCAGATCACCCAGTTTGGCAAAGATGCGGGAGTCCTCCTCATTGCTTGATGAGACTCCTGAGGGATCGTCAGCGACAACGATGACAAGGCCTCCGCCACATCCTGTGAGATTGAGGTTGAGCAGAAAGTCAGAAGCCACATTGATGCCGTTCTGCTTCATGGCACAGAGCCCCCTCAACCCTGCGAACGAGGCTGCGGCTGCCACTTCCATGGCGACTTTCTCATTGACCGACCACTCCACATGAATCCCCATCTCGCCCGCCACCTTGGCCAGCGACCCGATAATTTCAGAGGACGGGTTTCCAGGATAGGCAGCACAGACCTTCACACCCGCTTCAAGAGCACCGCGGGCGATGGCCTCGTTTCCCATGAGAAGAACTGTCTTCCCAGGAGCATTCTGGGCGATGGAACTCATGGTCTTACCTCCTCTGACTCTTTATATATCCGCTCAATCAGCTTGGGGGAGAGGATGAAGTAGCCTTTCTCAATCCCTCCCCTTTCTTCCAACGCATTTAGGGCCCGCCTCTTCTTAAGAAGCGAAGCCTCCTTGAGATGACTCAAATTATTTTCAGGTAGAGGCTGAGTTTCAATGATGCCGGCTTTCTTGGCTCTTTTTAGGAGGTCCTCACCCCTCGCAGTTCTGACGATCACCGTATTCCACCCCTCTTTTCCTTCAACCGTTCCGACTGAGATGTCTGAAAGTTCAGCCGTCATATCAAGACAGATTCTACAACTCGGTCGGATGAACGGCCGAATGTCATCCACAGGGATTTTGATCAATTCTCTTCCAACCGTCACTTCCAATATCCTCTCCGGAGGCGGCGTGATGTTCAATCTCCTAATCGACCGGCCGGCCACCTTCTCATGCAGGAAGGCCATGAAGGGTTTATAGTCAAGAGCCCAGGTGCAGAAAAGGCCGATCACCAGATCGATGCGATCAATGGGAGTCTTCTTCTCCAGGATAGAGGCCCTCATCTTGCCTAAGGCGAGGGCTTGGCAAGGTAATCCAACGATCCCGACTCGCTCATCTCCTTTCCAGGGGCCTTTATTGAATGCCTCCAAGGTAGGCCCAGAAATATAGCTCGAACCAGCACAGCTTAAGATCTCTTTACGCTTCGATATGATTCGGCCTTGGGGAAGAAGGTCCCCATCGCGGGGAGTGAGAACGGCAGTCTGAATAATTCCTTCTTGCAATGCGAAGGCAACCAAGGCAGAAACCGCGCCTCCGGTTTGAGCCTTTTTGATGAAAAGAGGATTCCTGGCTCGGGCCATTCTGATCTCACGGACAGGACCCACTACAATAT
>CAZFJD010000042.1:0-4847 GCA_964518775.1 uncultured Syntrophaceae bacterium | reverse complement strand
ATATCTTCATAGCTTTTTCCAAAGAACTTTTGATAGACCTCATCCAGATCGACCTCGGTTCGGGGACAGTAAAAAAAACACCTTCCCTCTTCGAGGTTACATTGATCGAGCTTAACAACTCTCCCTTTCCATGATCGCAGGTATGGACAGAGAGAAAGGCAAGCCCCGCATGCAGCGCATAAACCCTGATCAAAGACTCTTTCCTCAAGTCCTTTAAGCCCTCTATTCATTCGTTCTCCGACCTCGGCTATTCTCAGTGTGAGAAAGCTATAATACAACCGCACAAAAAAGTAAACCCCGTAAATCCCCGCCCTAAAGGACGGGGCTTTTCTTTATCTTTAGATTGGAAATTTTTTTCATCCCCGGTCTGAAGGCTGGGGCTTTCGGGATTATACGGGGTAAAGGAAGATTTTCAAAAGTTTACTACGAACAGGGGGGATTTGACTTTAGCAAAATCCTTGAGGTCCTCATGGATTGTGCAGTATCTATTGCAGAAAACGGGAAAGTAGACAGAAGATGACAGAAGGGTGGAAAGAGTACCTTGAGTACACTATTGACTCATCGACATTTGGAGACTTTTAGCGATTGCCGCAATAATACCTGAGAACCAAAATAACTTATTCCAAAGAACCTAATGAGTGAGAAGTTTTGGCCTGACACTCTTTTTCGCTCTCTTTCGATAAGAAAATGCCCCAGATGAAAATTCGTTCCTGGGGCATTTTCCCGGATAATTACTTATCGAAATATTTTTGTATTTCTCTTGGATCCTTGGTCTTAGTCAAGGCAAGCATCAGAAGAATCCTCGCTTTTTGTGGATTGAGATCATCGGCTAAAATGACACCCATTTCTTTTAATGGGACACCACCGGCCTTAAACGAATAAATGGGCTGCACGCGTCCTTGGTGGACCCGTGTGCTCATGACAACTAAAACGCCCGCTTTTATAGCTGCCTCAATGGCATCATGCACCGGAGGGTTCGCATGACCCAACCCAACACCAATAATGACAATCCCCTTTGCACCAGAGTCGACAGCAAATTTTATGTAACTACCATCTGCGCCAGTAAAAAAGCTAATGATATCTACCTGTGGAAGTGTCTCAGAAAGATCAAAATGGAGGCGGCGTGTCGGCTGACGATTGAAAATAATATTCCCATCTGCATTCACGTAGCCTAAAAAACCAAAATCACCAGATCTAAATGTTTCCACTTGAGCGGTATGCGTCTTGGTCACTTCCCGTGCAGCATTGATTTGATTATTTAAAACTAACAATGTTCCTTTGCCTACAGCCTCCTTGGACAATGCAATCCTGACCGCGTTTTCTAAATTTCTAGCGCCATCGAAATCTGGTTCACTCGCGCCTCTCATGGCTCCAATGCAGATGACTGGTTTGGTACTCTTTACCGTTAAATCCAGAAACCATGCCGTTTCTTCCAATGTGTCCGTTCCATGGGTGATCACTGCTCCAGCAACTTGTGGATCGGCTAAGAGTTTGTCCACTGCCTTCGAGACTCTTATCCACATAGGAGGATCCATATAGCTACTCGGTATACGAGCAAGATCAACCAATTCAATTCTTGCCAATTCTCGGATCTTAGGGGCCATCGCCATCAGGTCTTCTCCGCTCACAGCAGGCACGAATCCCTTCTTAACTGGATCATACTTCATCGCGATCGTGCCGCCCGTGGTAACAACTCCTACCTTTGGCAGTTGGGAGTATGCCGCCGGCGTTATGGCAAGTTGGGTGATTAGGGCTGACGCAAGAACAATAATCGATATTAGAAACCTTTTTTTCATAAACACCTACCCCCTTTCTTTAATAATCCCGCATCTCAGTATAAGGTTTTGAAACTTCATCACCTCCAATCTTCCCCCAGTTAACCCTCTCTTCAGCCATCGGATTGGTTAACCTCCTCTTAAGTCTCCTCTTGAATCCTTGATCTGAATTTGATTTTTTGTAATCACCCGGTTTAGTCTTCTGAGTCTCCTTTCTCTCCCTCATCTATAATACCGTAGACGTTATATGAAGGAGGGGTACTTCTTACTTCAGCTGAGATTTTAATCTCTCTGTAGTCAGGCTTCGACTTTCGATTATGGGCAATGAGTGCCTTCACCCCATCCCATCCTATCTTATTCTGTTCCGCCATCTTAGTAACTTCCTCCAAGGCTGCTCGATTATCATATGCTGTAGATCGATAAGGTCTGGGAATAATAAGTGCGTCGTAAATGTCACTAACAGCAATGATTTCTACTAAGGGATCCTGAAGTATGATGCCCCGGGGATATCCCGAACCATCCTTCCTCTCATGATGGTCTAAGGCCACCCTGCAGGCGAGGGGTTGGATGCCTTTGTAGTAATAGTTGATCAGCACGTAGCCTGCTGCAGCGTGATGTTCTATGAAACCTCTCTCAGTTTTGGTCAGAGGCGTCGTCTTTCTCAGGATGTGCAGGGGCACACAGATCTTGCCAACGTCGTGCGTAGGGCCAGTGGCCGACAACTGGATACACTCCTCGTAGTCAGGGATCAGATCTTTTGCCAGAAGTGTAGACAAGGCAAAGACCATCAGAATATGGGCATAGGTGTAGAAGTCGTGCTCTTTGAAATAGTCTAACGATTGCAAAATGGGAACGGAAAGATGAACTGCTTCCAAAATGCCGAAAAGATCGCTGATCTCCTTTTTGTCTGAGAAAATTACGTCGTAAGGAGGGTTGCTGAGAAAATCTAAACAGTCCTCTTTAACTGAACCGTGTAAAAGGAGGGGATGTGTGGGGTAGGAATAAGGCCTCTGCGAAGAGATAAAGGCATCTAACGTCTCTTTGGTCAGAAAGGTGCCAGGAGGAAGCAATAATTGATCATCTAACGTATATATCGGATGCCGGAGTGTCAACTTAGGCATAATTGAACCCCTTCTATTTCGAAGGCCTTCACCCTTTGTATCACGCCTTGAAACATGAATCAACAAGAAAAACCACTTTGTGAAACCGTATTTTGGGTCGCATCTTTAAAATTGTCAAACTTGAAAGTGGAGTTGGGGTCAGCCCTTGATACTGGACAATATTCAAGCGTTTGATCGCGCTGGGTCTATTTTCTTAGCGTTCACCTTTTCCACCAAATTCCACCAGCATTGAAGACCTGAACCTTCATTCGCTCAACAGTTCAACAAAATCTTTTGTCACATTTCAAGGCCAGGCACCGGACAGTTCCAGGATAGGCCTTCATTATGAAAGGAACCTACCGGATCATCTTTCCTTATGGCGCCTAAAATTGCGATCGCTTTTTTAGGAGAAGCTAATCTCCTCCAGGGGCGAAAACAGGGGCCTACCTTCTGAAACACTTTCAAGGTCTTCCCCAATTGTCCCAATCTTTCCTAAACAGCCACCCAATATTCTTAGCGCTCACCTTTTCCACCAAATTCCTCTACGACAATTTGCAAAGTGTATAGTTTAGCTTCGACCCCGACCCCTCTCAACGTGAATATTCGGCACCAGCACTTGCTGGGCGTGCTTCTTTGTCCAGCATGAAAATACACTCAATATATGCCTTTACATTTTCCCATTTTTCACCTTTTTTGTAATACTCATACAATGAGCGTCCAACATCTATGACATTCGGCCCAGTGCTCGTCCAATGGGTGGAAAAAGCACTTCGAGTATCGTCCTCCCCATGTCTTTCTTGGTCCTGTTTACCGTAGAAGTGAAATTCTACGATTTTGCCAGGAGCAAGATGCTCCTTAATCGTCGTTGCGCACATCTCTTTGGGATCGGGCACCGCTCGTTCCGTATGCCCGGCAGCGAAGGAATCTTCAACCATGTGAAGCAGGCTACCGAAAGCCAATTCGTACATGTTGTGTGGTTTGCGGACATGGGGATTGCCCAAGCTGAACAGGTCAAGAATTGACCAGCCTTTGTTTCCAAATAAATTACTAAGTCCGCTTATGGGAACGTCCTTCACCAGCATCGAGAGCGGAAACTCCCCTAATGCAACTCGCCAAGTAAACTCGGCCCACATGATTATCTTTTCGCGAGTCACAGCAGCGGGTTCCAAACCTATAGAAGCCATTGAATGCAGGAACTGCATATCGCCGAAATGCGAGCGTAGAAGAAGGGGTGCAGAAGATTGTGCATCGAAGCGAGCTCCGTCTCTAGCTCTAGTTTCTCCATCCTTAAAAACATTCGCCCAACAACGTGGGAAGGTTATCAACCTGATTGTCGCACCCGGTTCACAGCCGCCGAAATTACCATGCCCTTTCTCAAAGCGAAACGGTGGATCATCATTCCATCTTACTCCGGCGAGAAAATAAGCGTTTTCAGGAGCATAGTCGGGGTCACCGCAGACATCAGAATCGCCCTCACAGCCGAGAATACGATTAGTTATTTCCTCATGAACGGGCTCACCGAACTTGTGAATGCCCTTCATCGCAAAGTAAGAAAGAATTCTTTCCCATGTACTTTGTGAGCGACTCGCAAGCTTTTTCTCTATAAACGAGCCCCCCGGTGAGCATTTGTAAGCCTCGGCTGGAAATGCTGCAAAAAAGACCCCGGTGAGAATCGCGAATAACAGATTGTACATTTTCATATGAAATCCTCCCCTCATTTAATATAAGTCGCCGATGGCAACAATTTTTCTCACTTTGAAAAATAGTAATAAGCCTTTGGTGCTTGGCAACTGTAACAAGGTATCTTATATTTTCTTAGGGTTCACCTTTTCCACCAGATTATTAAGAAAATAACGTGCTCGTGTCCCTGCCTACCGGCAGGCGTGTCTCGTGCCTGCACGCCGGAGTGCCAACTTTCGTTTAAACGCCTCGTGCATCAGATGTTTCGGCACGCAGGCGTGTCCGTAAACTG
>CAZFJD010000041.1:0-15084 GCA_964518775.1 uncultured Syntrophaceae bacterium | reverse complement strand
GGATGTGCTCCAGAACGTACTATTTGGATTTCATGTAGCCCTTCAGCCTGGAAACCTTCTTCTGGCATTCATTGGGTGTGTCATTGGAACACTCATCGGAGTTTTACCTGGCATAGGCGCTCCAGCGGCTATTGCACTTCTCCTTCCCTCTAGTTTCCACATGTCTTCAGTTGGCGCAATTATTATGCTGGCGGGGATCTATTATGGTGCGATGTACGGGGGCTCTACCACTTCCATTTTGGTAAATATTCCAGGGGAAGTTGCCTCTGTTGTAACTTGCATAGACGGATACCAGATGGCAAGACAAGGAAGGGCTGGTCCAGCCCTTGCCGTGTGTGCTATTGGGTCATTCATCGCAGGAACTTTAAGTGTCGCGGGCTTAATGCTTATTTCGCCTTTGCTTGCAAAGTTCGCCCTATCTTTTGGTGCACCAGAATACACTTCGTTGATGATTACAGGATTTGTGGTGTTAACATTTTTAGCGAGCTCATCCATGCCGAAGGCATTAATCATGGCCGCATTTGGAATATTCATATCCACCGTTGGCTTGGATAATATAAGCGGGGACGTAAGATTCGCAGGTTCAATGGTTGAATTATGGGACGGGGTAGGGCTTGTCCCGATAGTCATGGGGATGTTCGGGATTTCAGAAGTTCTCCTGAACTTAGAGGAGATGGGTCATAAGAGCGTTGAGATTCTCAGAGATAAAATAAAGCATATATTTCCGACAAAGGAAGACTGGAAAAAATTTGTTCCATCCAGCTTACGCGGAACAATATTGGGATTTTTTTTAGGCGTTATTCCTGGGGGGGGAGCTGCTCTCGCTTCCTTTACTTCCTATGCAATTGAAAAAAAGATATCCAAAAACCCTGAGAAATTCGGTACCGGGATGATTGAAGGGGTTGCAAGTCCGGAATCGGCCAATAATGCTGCCACTGGAGGAGCCTTCGTCCCGTTATTGACTCTTGGAATTCCATCCAACATTGTGACAGCTCTTCTTCTCGGAGCCTTCATGATCCATGGAATATCTCCAGGACCACTAATGTTAAGAGACCATTCCGACCTTTTTTGGGGTCTAATAGCAAGTATGTATATGGGAAATGTAATGCTACTTGTATTAAATCTTCCACTCGTGGGAATATGGGTTCAGCTTTTACGGACTCCTTATCGTATCCTTTTCCCTTTAATTCTCCTTTTTTGCTTAATTGGTGTTTATAGTATTAACTCAAGCGTCATAGAAATCTATATTATGATTATTTTTGGAATCATAGGATATTTGACAAGGAAGACCGAATATGATGCAGCACCTTTAGTGTTAGCAGTGGTGTTAGGACCAATTTTTGAGAATGCACTCCGTCAATCTTTAATGATGTCAAGTGGAGACATCAGCATCTTTTTTTCCAGACCTATCTCATGTGGATTTATGTTAACAGCAATATTTCTTTTATTTATTCCATTGTTTCTGAAAAGAAAACTTCCCAAAACAAAAGATGAAATATAAGGCGGTTAGCTAATGAGCACCATATCTGAGCGACTGGCCGATTTTACATCGAATATGCGCTATGAAGATCTTCCATCTGAGGTAGTCGAACGCGTGCGTTTACATTCGCTCGACCTCGTCGGTGTATGCTTACTGGGGGCACGTATGGAATTTGCCAAGATTTTACGGGCCATTGTCACCTTGAGTGGTGGGGCTCCAGAGAGTACACTGGTCGGTAGTGGGGGCCTGAAATTACCGGCCCCGTTAGCAACTTTGTACAATGGAGGTTTGGCACATGGCAATGAGTTTGATGATACTTACGCACCAGGCCGCTGGCATGGGAGTGCACCCACAGTCCCACCTACACTTGCGGTAGCTGAGATGCTACACGTAGATGGTAAAGCATTCATCACTGCGTTAACTGCCGCTTTGGAAGTTGGGTGTCGCCTGACCCGAGCGGCCCCGGGAATTTTGAATCAGGGATTTCATTCCACTTGTACTGCTGGAATTTTTGCCGCCACTTTGGCTGTTGGTAAGCTCATGGGCCTGGACCCTGAGCAAATGGCCAACGCTATGGGCATCTGTGGTAGTTTTACAAGTGGTACGGTTGAATTCCTAAGTGATCCGGAACCTTGGTCCAAACGTATCCAGGTAGGTTATGCTGGACAGGGTGCCATTGTAGCAGCCCGGGCGGCACTGAGCGGGTTTAAGGGGCCACGCACCATTCTGGAAGGCCGTTATGGTTACTTCCGGTCTCACGCACGTGAGGGAAATTTCGACCTGAGTAAGGTGACGGAGGCATTAGGGAGTGACTGGCAGGTTCTATACTTATATCCGAAACGTTATCCTTGCGATCACATTGCGCAAGGCTATATGGACTGCGCTATGACCTTAGGGAGAACCGAAGGCGTTACCCCTGATAATATCGAGCGAGTAGAATGCATTGTTCATCCTTTGGTTGTGCCTGTCATGTTTGAGCCACACGACATTCGGTATCGGCCTACCAACGGATGGTCTGCGCGATGGAGCATGCCTTTCAACATGGCGGTTGCACTCACTGACCATGCCCTAACTGTAGATTCTTACACAAATGATCGCGCGAACGATCCGAGTACTCGCGCTTTGATGGGTAAGATTGGGTATACAAAGGAGCCAAATTTAGCTTTTCCCGGGGACTACCCAGCATGGGTCCGTCTCCACACCAAAGACGGCCGAGTACTGGAACAGAAAGTTATGAAGGTGGCTGGCTCAGCAGAAAACCCAATGCCTGCCGAGGAGTATGAAAAGAAGTTCTTTAGTAATGCTTGTCGTAGTATCGAGGCTGAGAAGGCTGCTGAGATTGTTAATCGTATGCGAAATTTGCCTTCTATAAATGATATGGCGGAGTTAGCCACCCTTTATGGCTGAACTGGTTCAGTATAGTTAATCCTAAAAGGTTGTGATTTAATGGGTCATAGGGGGTCCTATGATGAATAAAAAAATTGGAAATGGTGCGGAGATTCGTTTCGCCCAATTTGCTGTGCAACAAAATTTCGATTCATTACCTCCTGAAGTGGTCAAACGGACTAAAGAGATTATCCGAGACACTATTGGTGTTATGATAAGAGCCACTACGGCACCGAGCCTATCTAACTTAAGGAAGGCTCTTATTGACAGGGATTCTGGGACTTCCACGGTTTTGGGAACTTCTTTTAAGGCAAACCCATTTATCGCTGCGCTTCTTAATGCATCACTCCCTACTGTGACACAGTACGATGAAGGTCATAGGCTCGCAGCCCATCCTGGTATTCACATCGTCCCGGCTGCTTTTGCTATGGGCGAAGATAAAGGGATTTCTGGAAAAGATTTAATCGTTGCAGTTGTAACGGGTTATGAGGTGGCTGTAAGAATTGGTTTTTCTGTTCTCCCAATGGATCCAAAGATTCATCCACATGGCAATTGGTCGATCATTGGTGCAGCTGTCAGTGTCGGGAAAATACTGTCCTTTACAGAAAAACAATTTGTCAGTCTTATAAACTCGATCTCAACTCTAACTTTGGCTACTTGGAGGAAAGCCACCACCGATGGTGCAACTATTCATCACTTAGCTCCTGGTCTTGGAACAAGCCATGCCATTGCTGCTGCCTTGGCAACCGAAGCTGGCCTCAGTGGTCCTCCATCTTCCCTGGAGGAATTTTTTCTTCCATTATACGCTACCCGACCCAACCCAGAGATAGTCACTGAAGGATTGGGAGTAACCTATGAAATTCTCAATAACTATTTTAAAGCGTATCCTGCCTGTGCCCACGTGCATTCCAGCCTTCAGGCTCTGGAAAAAATCTTGGCCAGTCATCCAACCTCTTTAGAAGACATCGATTGGGTAGAAGTGAGAACGTTTCCAGCTGCATTTCATTTAAAAGAACAAAACCCTCCAAATACTCTTGCTGGTATTTTCAGTATACCTTATTGCCTTGGGAGTTGGCTTGTACATAGGAAGCTTCCTATAGATGCTATTGCAGCAGAAGCGATTATCGATCCACAAACTTTAAGGGCAGCTTCTCTTGTCCGGGTGGTCAAAGATGAAAATTTGAAACCACCCTATCCTCAGGGAAGGCCTTCCTTGGTGCGAGTCCATCTGAAAAATGGGACTCAATATGAAGATTTCGTTGCCCTCCCTCGAGAAAGGTTGACCGAAGAAGAGTTGGGGGAAAAGTTCCTTCAAATCGTTAAACCATTAATGGGAGAAAAGAGAAGTGAGGAACTAAAGAAAAAACTTGATCACCTTGAAAATATTTTGGATATCAGACAATTGTCTGCATATCTTTCCCTTTAGCCTTCTATATCATTTTGATATTCTCAAATCGGATATTAGAGTGATTGAGGACTCTTCAGGAAGGAGAAAACTTTTTCGACATGGAACGGGGTAAGGTGTTTCGTGGGCGGCTCAGAAAAGAACTCCATCCATCCGTAATTAAGCATATTACTGAACCCTATCTGTATGGAGCCAAGAAGGAATTATCCCACCATCTCTATATTCACAGCGCCCACGTCATTATGCTTAAAGAGCAAGGGCTCATTACTGCCAATGAAGCCCAAATTATTTCAAAAGGGCTTTCCAAATTAGAAAAGGAGGACATTTATAGAAGCAGTTTAGATGTAGGCACTGATCTATATATGAACCTTGAGACTCAACTCATTAAAAGAGTGGGAGAGGTGGGTGGCAAGATGCATATTGGCAGAAGCCGTAATGACATCTATGCTACCTCTTTGCGTATGGAGGTGCGAAGTCAAATATTGGCAACAGGAGACGACCTCCTTCAACTGATTCAAGCTATGCTAAAAGTTGCACGGAACCACTTCCGGACCTTGATGCCTGGATATACCCATTGGCAGCATGCTCAGCCGGTTACTTTGGCCCATTACCTGACAGGAGTTACCCAGGCTTTAGGTCGGGACGTTCATAGGCTGATGATGGCCTATGAGCATACGAACCGGTGTCCTTTGGGAGCTGCAGCCTTGGCCACCACTGGATTCTTAATCAATCGGGAGCGGGTAGCTGACTTATTAGGATTTGATGGGATCGTTGAAAATTCTTATGATGCAGTGGCTTCTCGCGATTTTTTGGCTGAATCGGCTTCAGCCTTAGCCATTTTGATGACTACGCTGAGCAGATTGGTAGAGGATTTTATCATATGGAATACGCTCGAATTTTCATTCTTGAATATGCCTGAGGAATTTTCAGCTACCTCAAGTATCATGCCACAGAAAAAGAATCCTATTGCCTTAGAACATATAAAAGGTCGAACCGGCCATGTCATTGCTGCTCTTGTTTCTGTGCTTACGATTTTAAAAGGTACTTCTTTCAGTCACAACCGTGAGATAGCCGGGGAGGTTGCAACGGGGGTCCATAATGCATTCGGGTTGGTCCAGGGATGTTTGGAAATGCTCTGTCATCTTTTCCCCCTTCTTTCTTTTAATACAGAATTGATATCTCGACGTACAACCCAAGGATTTTCAACGGTGACAGAATTGACAGACCTTCTGGTTCGGGAAAAAGGTATTTCTTTTCGGCAGGCCCATCATATTATAGGCCGTGTGGTTAATGAGCTCACTGATAAATCGCAGGGGATTGAGCATCTTTCATCAGCTATGATAGATCATGCCTCCAAGGAAGTCTTGGGATATGAATTGCTTATACCGGAAGAAGCAGTTCGAAAAGCTTTAGACCCATTTTTTAATATAGAAACCCGGGAGATAATTGGCGGCCCTGGGCCCCGATCTGTGGAAACGCTAATTTCCCATCAGAAAGAGGAATTGAAACAAAAGAGAGACTGGCTCTTTCAGCGCCGACGAGATCTTGACAAAGCAAAGGAAACCTGTCAAGAAGCTCAGTTGCAAATGATCTCAGCGAGTCCCAAGAATTAGAATTTTTCAAGGGATAGAAAAAATATGACATTCTCGATAATTGCTCATGATTCAAACAGTGGAGCCATTGGTTTGGCAGTTTCCACAGCCTCGGCTGCGGTAGGTAAACGGGTTCCCCATTACCGCGATGGGGTGGGTTTGGTAGTTACGCAAGGCAAAACAAACGTATTCTATGGGTCGATGGGGTTGAAACTTCTGGAGATTGGATTTTCACCCAAAAGAACCTTGGACATCCTCACTCGGCAGGATAAGAATTGCGAGTATCGCCAGGTCCTTATATCAAATCCCTCTGGGGAATGGGCAGTCCATACAGGCGAACTCACCGAACCATGGCATGGCCATTTGATGACTCAAAGTTACGTCGTCATGGGAAACACACTTCCTGGAAGGCAGGTCTTAGAGGCAATGGCCAATGGTTTTGAAATGGCTTCCGGGGACTTGCCTTCGCGACTCATGGCCGGTCTTAAGAAAGGTCAAGAGGCGGGAGGGGATCGAGAGGGCAGGAGATCGGCTGCCATTCTTGTATTGAGTCCCCAGCAGTTTCAACCCTGGGGACCTCTTGTAGATCTCCGGGTAGATTTTGATCCAAACCCAGTTGATAAGCTTGGAGAGACTTTGGAATCTTACTTGGAATGGGAAAAGAAGAAGTTAGAAGAAATTGATAAGAGAATTTATAGCTTAGATTTAGATGGGCCATGAGCCTATCTGCAAGATTGATGGTGCTCAAAGGAAGTTGTGCATAAACCATTGAAAGAGTGCAACGAAGAATTTGAGGCAATAATTAAATTCAAAGGAGGAGACCGTAGATGAAAAAATTTTCTGAGTTGACGCAGAAAGAAAAATCGAGAGCCGATGAAATCAATAAGAAGGTTGTTTTCATTAATGCATGCGATTCGACTTTTGTCCCAGATTTCAATGAGAAATATTTTCCCAAGCTTATGGAGAGTAAGCTAACCGGAATAAGTCTCACTGTGAACTATCAGGGCTGGATGAGCCTCGAGGAGGTACTGCTCAATTTTAGCACCTTATATTTAAAGGTCGAGTCGAACCCTGACAAGCTCTTATTAGTTAAGAATACGGCTGATATTCAAAGAGCCAAGAAAGAAGGTAAGGTAGGAGTGATCCTGGCTTTCCAGGACGGAAGGCCCATGGAATATGATTTAGGTTTGGTAAAAATTTTTCATCAGCTCGGGCTGCGGATAAGTGGTTTGACCTATCAGAGGAAGAACTATTTTGCCGATGGATGCGGCGAGAGGACAGACTGCGGTTTGAGTAAATTAGGCGTCCAGTTGGTAGAGGAAATGAATCGCTTGGGTATGGTAATCGATCTTACCCATACCGGAGAGGCCAGTTCTTTGGATACCATTGAGGTGTCTAAGGATCCGGTTATCTTTTCTCATAACTGTGCCAAGGGGATCTATGATCATTTCAGAAATTCAAGTGATGCAATGCTTAAGGCTCTGGCAAAGAAGGGTGGGGTGAACTGTGTTGGTACATTTTCGCCGTTCCTGAGAAAGGGTGGAACACAGGAAGGGACGACGTTGGAAGATACGGTGAATCATATTGATTATGTAGCGAATTTGGTGGGTGTTGATTATGTTGGGGTAGGGTTGGACTCGGCCCCGGACAGCAGGACGCCACTTCAGGCCAATACAATGGCAGGGAGGTATCCTGAGTTTGAGTGGGGGAAATTTGAGTATCGGTATGCAATCAAGACGATTTCAGAGATCCAGTATCTCACCCATGGGTTAGTGGCGAGGGGTTATCCGGATGCGGATATTGAGAAGATTTTAGGCGGTAATTTAATGAGGGTATTTAATAAGGTATGGAAGAAATAGGCGGATTGAGGAAGACTATGGAGACTCGAATAAAAGAGTGCTTAGACTCCCTTCGCTCAAGGCATATCAACGGGATATTTGCAGAAAATTCTGAGGAGGCGAGAGATAGGATTTTGGACTTAATCCGCAAGAACGCAGTGGTTGGGATCGGAGATTCAACGACAATTAGACAAATGGACATTCCAAAAATGTTGAAGGAAAAGGGTATAAAGGTTTTGGATGCATTTGAACCAAAAGACAAAGAGGCCTATGAACACCACCAAAGATTAGTTAGGGAGTCAACCCTCTGCGACGTTTTTCTAACCGGAACAAACGCCATCACTTGTGATGGGAGGCTGGTCAATGTGGATGCGGCCGGGAATAGGGTGGCAGGGATGTTTTGGGGCCATCCCATTTCTGTAGTCGTCGTTGGAAGAAATAAAGTGGTTAAAGATCTGGACGAGGCATTTTATCGGATCAGGAATATCATTGCGCCCAATCATATCCGAATCAGGTCAGCGGAATTAGGGGGAAGAGAATTTAAAACGCCTTGTGTTGCAACTGGTGAATGCAGTGATTGCAGGGCAACTGATAGGGCGTGCAATATTTTTACAATCATTGAAGGAAAACCTTTCCGTACCGAGATGAATGTTGTTATTGTGGACGAAGATTTAGGATTGGGTTGGGATGTCACGTGGCCCCAAGGCCGCATTTTGGAAGTTATTGAAAACTATAAGAAATTTGTTTGGGTGCCGATAAAGAAAGATCTCTAATATCTCAGAGGCAAGTCTTGTCAGAAGCACAGAGGTTAAAAGGGTACTCCATTTTTAAACTCTAAATTTGGAAAGGAGGATCATATGAAGGGGAAAAAGATAGATAACGGATTAATGAAGGGTGTTTTGGTTTTGTTAACGATAATTATTTCTGGAATATTGACCTTCAATATTTCTGCAAAGGCCGCAGAAGTATTTCCCAGTGGTCCGGTTGAATTTGTTGTTTGTTACCCCCCAGGAGGAGGGGCAGACGTTGCTGCAAGAATCGTTATGCCTGCGGTTGGAAACTACCTTGGTGTACCCGTTTCTATTGTCAACAAGCCCGGAGGAGAGGGTTCCTTGGGGGTAAGTTATTCCCTTAATAAGAAACCAGATGGCTACACTCTTTTTGGGATACACCAATTTAGTACTTTTGTCGGAGCAGTTTTTGGGCAGCTTCCTTATGACCTTAAGGAAATCTACCCAATCTGCAACTGGATTGATAACCTCAACATATTTGCAGTTCAGAGTAGTTCTCCTTTCAGGACTTTTAGAGACGTAGTCAATTATGCCAAGCAGAACCCGGGAAAATTGAAGTACGCTCTTCCTACTACCCGCACTTCCCAGGGTATAGGTGCTGAACTTCTGAAGAGTAATGCCGGAGTAGACATTGTGCCAGTCCCTTTCAAAGGGTCAGGGCCGGCGATGACGGCGCTGCTCGGTGGACATGCCGACCTCTGTTCCGTTCCCTATGCGATGGCTAAGCCCCACATTCAAGCGGGCACAGTAAGGGCTTTGGTCGTGTTTGGGAAGAGGCGCGTTAAAGAGATTCCTGAAGTTTCCTCAGCGGTAGATCTTGGATATGACGAAGCGCCACTTGCGTTTGCAGGTGCTGGCTGTTCAGCTAAGGTTCCCAAGGATCGAATAGAAAAAATCTCTTCGGCTTTCGAAAAGGCAATGAAGGATCCGAAGGTATTAGCCCAGCTCGAAAAGTCTGGATTGGAACCTGTATACATGGATCATGAGGAGTTCCAAAAGCATATTCTTGAGGGATTTTCAAAGGTAAATCAGATCAAAGATAAGCTTAAGGAATAACTCATTTTACGACCAGCGGGATAAGGAGGCCAAGAGAGAGCGTCGAAGTCTCGCCCATGAGCGGGGAGTTTCACAACATCAGTGCCAGATTGGGTTCATGAGAAAAATTAATATTTATACAAGTGTATTTTTGATGCTTCTCGCTCTGGCAATATGCATTTTTTCATTTAAGCTTTCTCTTTATGCTCGTCGCGGTCCCGGCGCAGGATTCATGGGCTTTGGGACGGGTGGTATCCTCTTCCTCCTTTCTTTACACCTCTTTTTGAAAAACCTGTTTTTTCCTAACCGCGAAACATTAGAAGGACCCATCTTAAAAAATAAAAAAATAAATGTATCGATCTTAAGTGCGTTAATTTTTTATGCATTATTTTTGGAAAGGTTGGGTTATATCTTGGATTTGTTCCTCGTCCTCTTGTTCCTATTTGCTATTTCAAAAACCATGAAATGGTATGCCATCATTGGAACCTCAATTTTGATTTCTTTAGGAAGTTATCTTCTGTTCTCAACGTTTCTTAACATCGGATTGCCGTTGGGAGTGCTGAAAGTGTTGAGGTGAGTGTTCTATGTTGGAAAGCATCGTTTTGGGGTTTTCTATTTGTCTTCAGCCGTTCAACCTCTCTTTATGCTTCATTGGGGTTCTCATTGGGACATTAATCGGTGTCCTACCCGGGTTAGGACCCGGAGCAACGATCGCTCTCTTATTCCCCATTACCTTGGGAATGTCCCCGGCATCGGCAATCATCATGTTGGCTGGAATCTTTTACGGAGCCCAGTACGGAGGATCGACAACATCTATTCTTGTGAACATACCAGGTGAGGCTGCCTCCGTCGTGACTTGCCTTGATGGTCACCAGATGGCCTTACAAGGTAAGGCCGGGCCAGCCTTAGGGATAGCTGCATTAGGCTCTTTTATAGCAGGTACTTTTAGCGTATTAGGTCTCATGATCTTAGCCGTCCCTTTATCTAACTTGGCACTTAAATTCGGACCTCCTGAATATTTCGGGCTGATTTGTCTCGGGATGACCTTAATCATTTATTTGGCACAGAAATCGGTGGAAAAAGCCTTGATATCCGGTTTGTTAGGGATTTTTTTAAGTCAGATTGGGATCGATCAGGTCTCGTCAGCACAACGATTCACTTTTGGCTTGGGAGAGCTTTTTGACGGCATCAGTATGGTGCCGTTGGTCATGGGGCTTTTTGGATTAGGGGAGGTTTTCCTCACTCTTGAGGGAGAGATTTCCAAAATCTCCGTGATCACCCGTGTGAAGAACCTCCTTCCTAACCTTCAAGACTGGAAGGATTCTATATGGGCAGTTGTCAGAGGCTCAGTCCTCGGTTTTCTTCTTGGTGTTCTTCCAGGGGGAGGTCCGACTCTTTCGTCATTTGCCTCATATGGAATAGAAAAACGTTTGTCGAAAAGACCACAGCTTTTCGGCCATGGAGCCATTGAAGGGGTTGCCGGACCAGAATCAGCCAATAATTCGGCGACAGGGGGGTCGTTTGTTCCATTACTCACATTGGGCATTCCAACGAATGTTGTGATGGCGCTTCTTTTTTCAGCCTTAATGGTTCATGGGGTTCAACCAGGCCCCCTGTTAATTAAACAATACCCTGACGTGTTCTGGGGATTGGTAACAAGCATGTATATTGGAAATGTCATATTAGTTCTTCTGAACCTTCCCCTGATCCCCATTTGGGTAAGATTTCTGAAAATACCTTATCAAATTCTCTTCCCATTGATTATCATGTTTTGTTTGATCGGAGCTTACAGCGAACGGGGGCTTTCCTTCGATGTCTTCTTGATGATATTGTTTGGGGTGATCGGTTACCTAATGCGGAAGTTCGAGTATGAACCAGCACCTCTTGTTTTGGGATTCATACTTGGAGATATTCTTGAAGAATCGTTACGCCGCTCTTTGATTATGGCAGATGGGAGCTTTCTCATCTTTTTCAGGCGGCCAATTTCTGCGATTTTTTTAGGATTAGGGGTACTTCTCTTAATCTCAAATACAATCCCTTTCTTGAAGAAGCGTTTGCGAAAGTTGGAAAAGTTGGAGGTTACTTAGGACGATTGGGTAAACCCCGGGTGGTTCAGACCTTTATTAAGGAGTCCATAATTGACAAGACATAGCGTCATTTCCACGAAAGTGGGAATCCAGAAAGGAAATAGTGGATTGCTGCTTCCCTGCCTACCGGCAGGCAGGCGCAGGAATGACTTTTTAAGGAAACGAACTTCTAACTCAGCACGCTAACGTTTGTTAATAAAAGGAGTGAATAATATGATGAGATGGTTAAGTGTCTTTTTGGCATTGGCGATGTTAGCGGTTTCGTTTTCTGGATGCGCGGGCATTCAGAAGGATGCAAAGGTTAAATGTCCAAAATGCGGTGCGATCTTCACCATCGATGAGGGTTTGGAAGGGGTTAGAATCGGTCTGCCCAAGCCCTGAGTAACGCCTCACTGAAGCATGGGAGAAAGCCGTTGATCGGGCAGGAATATCTCCGAAAATCTTATCAGGCGGAAGATTTGAAATCATAGTGGGCAAAGATAACCCCCTCCATCACGGTACGGTCCTTGCATGGCTTAGGTTATTCTTTTAGTTGAGAGACAAGATGAGGTTGCCGCCCTGCCTGCCGGCAGGCAGGTATAAGATTTTCTCTGCCATCCCTGCCCGATTCCGGTAAGCTTCCTCTGGAGAGTGAGGCATTACCCCTCAGAATATTTGATTTGCAATCTGTGCGGCTTTTTCGTATACTGGGGGCATCTCGCGGTGATTCGTAAGGTCAGATTAGGACGATGTTTAAGATTTTAAAGAGATTCTGGCAACCTAAAGAACGCCGGAAACATATCCGGGCACCTATCAGTTCCATTGTCAGGTTCAGAATCGTCGACAGCAAGAACCCTGCGATTCGTTCTCGAATCCTTCAGGGAAAGGTTCTCGACATATCGATGGAAGGGCTATGTATTGGGACGAACACGGTTCAGATCGATGGATTGCATGTTTTCCATCCGTCATCTCCACAGAGCAACAAATTGGAGATCGAGGTTGAGCTTCATCAAGATCTGCCTCCCTTAAGAACCCTGGCAGAGGTAAAATGGTACAGTCGGGTTGTAGAGGAGGCCGGCCGCATCTACAAGATGGGAGTGAATTGGGAATCTCTGAGCGAAAGTGACCGGCAGACCCTTAAAAGCTTCCTAAAAATGAAAGGCCATTTCTGAGAACCCCTTCAATGCATCCTGGGTAGGTTAGAAGTCTGTTGCTTCTCCCGTCATTATAATATGGATTGAAAATATGGAAGAAAAATTACCCTTTGCCTGTCCGGTCTGCGGTCGGAAGACCGATTACCCATTAGCGCAGTTAGTAGAAGGGGCTGTTCTGACCTGTCCGTTCTGTAAGTTGACCCTGACCCTCCATGGTCATATGTGGGAAGATGTCCAAAAAGAAATAAGGAAATTAAGAAAAGGCGACAGGACTGGGCCATGAGAGAGTGCCGGTGACGGGGCTATCATGGGAACGGATCTGAGAGGGAAGTATCTGGGGGCCATGGTGGGCAGTGCTCTTGGGGATGCGATAGGCGAGCTTGCTTTCCGTTATCGAAAAAAGGAAGATTTGTGCGGTGTCGTCAATCGAATTGAAAAGCTCACCTATACAGACGACACTGCTATGACCATAGGCCTTGCAGAATCGATCCTCGAGAAGAGAGGTATCGACGCTCAACACTTGGGCGATACATTCAGCCGGAACTTTCAACGGGAACCATGGCGAGGTTATGCCTCAGGACCTCCGACCATTTTTTCCATGGTCCGGCGCTATGGGACCCCGTATGTTGAGACTGCGAGAAGTCTGTTTGGGGGATCTGGCTCCTTAGGAAATGGCGCAGCAATGAGGATTGTGCCTGTAGGTCTATTCTTTCATCGATCGGATGATCTCTACGAAGCAGCATGCTCCTCAGCCGAAGTGACTCATGCCCATCCTATTGGAATGGATGGAGCAGCCGTGCAGGCTCTGGCGATTGCTCAAGGGGTGAAGCTCGATCCCGAGAAGGAATTTCCATTGGATAGCTTTATTCAAAGCCTCACCGCTTTCGCTCGGACACTTCAAATTCGAGAGAAGATGAGACTTGTTCAAAGATCAATCTCTGAAGATCTCTCCCCAAATATTGCTGCCCATCGCTTGGGTCGTTCGGTGGCAGTGGATGAATCGATGCCTTTTGCAATCTACTCCTTCCTTCGACATCCAAAGTCTTTTGAAGACTGCCTCTACTGCGCGATACTGAATGGCGGGGATAGGGACACGCTTGGCGCAATGGCCTGTGCCATCGCAGGTGCTTATCTCGGGATTGGAGCCATCCCGAGTCTTTGGCACGAAAAGCTGGAGAATCGGGAGACCATCGATCGTTTAGCATTCTCTTTGGCCGAACTTGGCAACAGAGCAGGAGGGTAGGGGGGTCATTTTAATCGGGCATTGTTAAGACACCTGCTCCCTGAATTTTTCCCTGTTTTAGTAAAATAAGAGCCCTATTTGCTTCTCTTAACTCAAATTCCTGGATTTCGGAGATGACAGGAATTTTTGCAGCCAACGGAAGAAACTCTCCAACATCCCTTCTTGTGATATTGGCGACACTCTTCACCTCCTTCTCGTCCCAAAGAAGCTGAGCATAGTCAATGGCTGGAATAGGGTTTCGCTTTCGGATGACTGCGATGACGAGTCTCCCGCCTTTCTCCAGAAGGCTCAGGGCAATCGGGACTGTCTCTCCAACAGGCGTAAAGTCAATAGCAGAATGGACCTTCTTTGGAGGATTATCCTGCAGCCCGCCTGTCCACGCAGCCCCTAATTTTTTGGCTAAATTTCTATGCTCCTCACTTCTCGTAAACACAAATACCTCAAAGCCCCAATACGTTGCCACCTGAATGACAATATGGGCAGAAGCTCCAAACCCAAAGAGTCCCAATGTCTTGCCACCTTCCATTCCTGAAAGCCTTAAGTCACGGTATCCAATGGCGCCGGCGCATAATAGAGGGGCTGCCTCAGCATCAGAAAATCGTTCGGGAATCAAATAAGCAAAGTCTTCTGACACGACCGTATATTGCGCATAACCACCGTGGACATGGCATCCTGTTGCCTTGAAATCTTGGCATAAATTCTCGTTTCCTTTTCGACAGAAATGGCATTTTCCACAAGTGGAATGAATCCAGGCGATCCCGACCCTATCGCCCAAGTTAAATCTTCTCACTTCCGGACCTAAGCCTTTTACTCTTCCCACGATCTCATGGCCCAGAACAACAGGGAGCCTGGGTTGAATTCGACCCTCAATTTCATCAAGTTCAGTATGGCAGACTCCACAAGCAGAGACTCTTACCAAAATCTCCTTGGGACCAGGAACAGGATCTGACAGATCTATCATCTCAAGAGGCTCCTTTTCAATGGGTGAGACCTCTTTGAGCACCATCGCTTTCATCTTCAACTTTCCTTCCAGTTGGGATCTTGAGGATTAAATCTTCTCAGGATGTCCCTCCCTCACTGTGGGAAGAGATACG
>CAZFJD010000040.1:0-15089 GCA_964518775.1 uncultured Syntrophaceae bacterium | reverse complement strand
CCGCCTGGATGTCCAGGACATCTTTCGATTTGTTGGTGATCTTGATCTTACCCTTCAGGCTCGGCGTCTCGACGACCTCTTTAGAAGCTATGTTTACTGTCATGACGACCTTAAGGTCGCTAAGCTCCACAAGAAAAGCCTGTCCCTTAACCTCAGCCTTCGGTGGAACCAAATTCTTTGTGATTTGCTCTTGTGTAGGAGCCTCCACCTTCCGCTCCTTAGCACAACTAAAAATTCCAATGACCAGACATAGAGCTATAAATATGAAGATCTTTGTGAAATGCATACGCTGTCCCCCTTTCTTGATTAGTGGTTAGTAGAAATATCAGGCTTTTAGATCCAGCACACCCCTTCCCATTTTTTGCCAGCTTTTGGTAAATTTAGTAAATGCTGATAAGAGCTTCTTGGACTCATGATCTCCGATATCTGTCCTTTTCATTAGGTCTTTTCATTTACTCGATATCCGAGGACTCCTGAAGTATTTGAGAAGTTCGGAATCCGATTCCAGGAGAATCGTGGTCTTTCCCTCAAAAAGTCGTTCATAAGTTTGGAGTCTCCTGAGAAAAGAGTAAAACTCCATATCCTGCTCATAGGAAGAGGCAAAGATCTCTGTGGCACGACCATCCCCTTCGCCGAAAAGTTTCATCTGTTGTTGATAGGCTTTGGCAAGGATAATCTCTTTCTCTTTGTCGGTTTCGGCCTTGATCTCCCGAGACCGCTGTTCTCCCTCGGCCCGGTATCGTTTTGCAATCCGATGCCGTTCTGCCTGCATACGGGCATAGACACTTGCTTGAACCTCTTTGGGAAGGTCAGCCCGTTTGATTCGCACATCGATTATCTTGATGCCAAATCGTTTTGCCTGCTCATGGGCGTCTTTTGCCACGGTCTCGACGATCTTCTCCCTTTCCTCCCGAATGAACCCGATAAACGGGTGTTTGGCTATCTCCTGTCTTAACCGGGCAACCAGGATATCCTCCAGTCGTGCGAGCGCCCCTGCCTCCGTTCTGACACTCCGATAGAATTCCAGAGGGTCTTCAATTTTCCATCGGGAGACATGATCCACTACCACCCTCTTCTTGTCGAGGGTGATGTACTCCACAGCAACGGCATCTGTTGTCAAAACCCTTTTCTCAAAGAGATTTAATGTTTGAATGATTGGAATCTTAAAATGCAATCCTGGCTCTTGAATGGTTCGGATATATTTTCCGAATTGCGTGATGATGGCCTGCTCCTTTTCATCAATAGTAAAAGTCGCACTCGATAAAAGAATAAGGCCAACCAACATCAAAATGATGGTAACGGTTCTCTTCTTTGCTGCCATGGCTCTTTACTCCTTTTTCCCTTCTTTCTCCTTAATGGAAATGGTCTCCTTCAACGGAAGCCACTTTAAAACCGAATCTTTCCCCTCAGGAGGAAGGATGTATTTCTCTTTGCCTATTAAGATCTTATCTAAGGTCTCCAAATAGAGACGCTCCCTCGTCACATCTTTCGCCTTCCTATATGCTTTTAGAACATCCAAAAATTTTGTGGCATCTCCCTGGGCTCGAATGACTCTTTGTTCTTTGTAGGCCTCTGCGCTTCGAATCATCTGTGCAGCCTCACCCTTGGCTTTCGGGATAAGGTCCTCGCGGTATCCCTCTGCTTCCCGCATCAGACGCTCCCTGTCTTCCCAGGCCCTAACCACATCGTGGAAGGCGTCCTTCACCTCTTCGGGCGGGTCAACCACCAGGAGTCTGGCCTCCGTCACCATCAATCCTGTTTGGTATTCATTTAAAAGGGTTTGGAGATACTTCTTGACCTCATCTTGAACAACAACTCGTCCCTCGGTCATCGTATAATCAATCGTATTCCTCCCAACAACACTCCGAAGAGCCACCTCTGCAGAGGTCTTTAAAACCAATTCCGCATCCCTCGCTCGAAAAAGAAATTGGGAGGGGTCTTTCACAATATATTGAACAAAGAGCTGCGCATCCACGATATTTTCATCACCCGTTAGCATCAGCGCTTCCTTTTTTTCGGGCCGTGACGTTCCTGTACGTGGATCAGTTCGCAAGCCTATTTCTGCCCTTCTGACTCTGGCCAAATGAACCACATCATGGGTCTGAATGGGCCAGGGAAGGCGGTATCTCAGTCCTGGTACAGTTTGATCCACCACCTTTCCGAATTGCCGGATCACTCCCATCTCTCCCGGCCCAACAATGTAGATTCCCGATGCTAACCAGATCCCCACTACGATAGCCAAGAGGATCAACCAGACCCTCTTTCCTCCTAAACGAGCAACCTTCTCTTGGAGCTTTCTCGCAATCTCATCCATCGAAGGGCCGCTATAATCCCATTGCCCACTTCCTCCAGGATTATCATCTCTCCATGACATAATTTCTCCTTTCAAGCGTAATTTTCAAAAAGAATGATATCTAAAGTTTCGGCTATGCCTTCCCATCAGCCCCCATTATCCTTTTGCCACTTAATCCGCATGTTGTGTTCCCCCCACAACTTTCGATTTTTTTCCCTGCTTCTCAAGCAAACGAGCAAGAGACTCTTCAATGGTTTTGGCCGTGAAAGGCTTCTCAATGAACTCGTTGATTCCCACCCCGGTCGCCTTAGAAATAACTCTTCCACCCCGAACAACTTTCAGGGAATGAACACCCTCTTCATCTCTTTGAAAAACTTTGCCCTATTCAAAATCAGTTTTAGGATAGAAGGTGTTCGTTGGTTGATAACAAATTTAAAGGATGGATGTTGGTGGGCGAAATATTGATTTCACAAATCCTTGGTCGGGCAAGGAACTAACGCCAACCAGTGGTGCCAAACAGAACGTAGGTGTAGCCAGATAGGGTCTCCCTCCATTAAGGAGACAGTCATCGTCTTCCTCGCAGTCTGAAAAGAAGGAATCAGGACACACGGGTACTTCAGCCCATACAGAGAGGTCAGGCGCCCCACCACTAAATCCCAGTAGCACCACTAACAAAAGAGTTAGAATAAAAATATTTACGATCCGCTTTGGCATTGTAAAATACTTATACTTGATAAAATTGGTGTTGTCAACCCAATATCGGTCATGGGAAGCATAACTTAGATAACTTACCTCTTGACAATCCCCCTCTCCTTCCTCTATTTATAACTTTGATACAAGGATGTATCTCAAGGAACAGGGGTGTTCAAAGGGCACCCCTTTTTTAAACATAAATTCCAAATTACAAGCACCAATTTCCAAATAAGCGCCAATATTTAAAATTCCAATACTCCCAACAGAAAGGTTTTGAATTTTGACATTAGAATTTCGGATTTGTTTGCGATTTGGGTATCGGGGTCTGGGATTTCCATATGCGATCCGATCTATTCGATGATGTTATCGATCCAGGGCAGACGAGAGAGGTGATTATCAATGCCCGGGGAATGGCCCAAAACAAGATTCCTCTTATTTCACTGCCAAGAAAAAAACACGGAATCAGGAGACCAGTCCCTTTGCCAAAAAAGAGAGGCTCCTCTATTTAGCCTCTTTCAATCTGAATAAGCAAGAAGATGGTAAATTTTATGTCAAATTTGATAGGGAGGTCCTCAATCATTTTGACAAATATGACTTGAACCCATCTCTGCCTTCCATCAGATGTCCCACACTTATTCTTCGGGGGAAGGAAAGTCGGGTGATGCGGAGAGAAGCAGCTCTCGAAATGAGTCGTACCATTTCAAATAGCAAACTCGTTGAGATACCCAATGCAGCCCATCCGGTGCATACGGACAACCCTTCAAAATTCCAGGAGGCAGCACTCGATTTCTTAAATGACTGCGGTCTCGTTAATGGAAAAAGAATCTTCTGATCTGGAAATCCTTCAATGCCCAATATGAGGAAGATCAGTTGTGATTTTTCAAACAGGCAAGGCGGAGGAAAAAATGAAAGAGAGAAAATTCTGGAACAAAGAAATCGAGACCACACCCTTAGAAAAGCTACGAAGAGAACAACAGAAAAGACTCCAAGAGGCAGTGGACGGGGCCTATCGAAGGACCAAGTATTACCGAGGGTTATTTGATCATGCTGGCGTGAAACCAGAGGACATATCCACGCCTGATGACCTTGCCAAACTTCCTTTTACGACAGACATTGAAGTGGCCACAGAGATCCCTCTGAAGGATAGACTCGCTGTTCCTGAGGAAGAGATCAAGATGTACCACTCGACATCTGGAACGGTCGGTTCCGTTGTTCCCATTCCATTCACCACGAGGGACGAAGAGGCCTTTTTAAAGGAAGGCGAAGCACGAGGCCGTTGGACAATGGGCATCAGGCCCTCGGATGTGGTTCAAGTCCTTACTCGCTTCGATTGTTGTTTCCTCGGCTATAAAGAACTGGGGGCTTCTTTTATCCTATTATCGGCGGGAAGATATAACACCGATCACCAAATAAGGCTGACCAAGGACGCTGGAGTTACAGTCATTGAACATATGCCCTCCTTACTTCTTCGCTACTTTGAAAGAATGGAACAGATGGGAATTGACATCAGGAGCACAAAACTCCGAATGGTCAGTGGTGTGGGTGAAGGGTGGGCCCAGTCTTATAAGAAAAAGGTCGAAGAGAAGTATGGAATACCCTTTATGACACTCTACGGCGCAGTGGAGACTGCCCCCTTCTTTGCCGCCGAGTGCGAGGCGAGGAGAGGGATGCACGTGAGCGCTGACCTGGGCATCTTGGAGGTGATCGATCCTGATACCGGTCAACGTTTACCCGACGGTGAGGAGGGCGAATTGGTTGTCACTCTCTTTCAGAGAGAGGCGATGCCTCTTATTCGATATAGGGTGGGGGATGTAGGCAGCATCCTTCCGTACGAACCCTGCTCCTGTGGTCGGACGATGCCCAAGATCTCTTATGTCAAGGGCCGTGTTTCACAGATCATCAAGATTGGGGAGAGAAAGATCTTACCCATAGACGTCGAAGAGATCGTGGCTAAATTTGAAAACCTTGAAAATGAGTTCCGGATCATTTGTCAAAAGCCGGAGATGAAGACCCTCAGGTTGAGAATAGAGCACAAGAGCGGTGTTAAGGAACTAAGGGCTCTCCAAAATAAAGTTGAAGAGGCGCTGTTTCAACAGATCGGGACAGAGGCAGAGGTAGACTTGGTGCCTCTGGGGACTCTGGAACGCGTGACATTTAAAGCACAGAGGATAGAGAGACAATACTAAATTTCTGACATCAACTGGAAGAGAAGTAGAGACCCGAGGAGGAAGCAATGACCATGCGAACTGTTTTCATCGTGGGATCAGGATTAATGGGAAGCGGGATTGCACAGGTTTGTGCGCAAGCGGGTATGCAAGTCTTCATGAACGATATTAGCCAACAGATCTTAGACCGAGCTCTGAAAAATATTGCTTGGTCCTTAGGTAAATTGATTGAAAAAGGGAAGCTGAAGGAGACCCTGCAAACGATCATGGGACGGATTTCCAGTGTGACCGATTTTACAAGTGCATCCCGAGTCGATCTCGCCATCGAGGCTATCTTTGAAAAGCTCGATCTGAAGCAAGAGATCTTCAGAAAGCTGGACGAAATCTGTCGTTCCGAGACCCTCCTCGCGAGCAACACTTCAGCCATTCCGATCACCGAGTTGGCCACTGTGACGAAACGACCAGAAAAGGTTCTCGGTCTCCATTTCTTTAGCCCTGTACCCATGATGGAAGCGGTAGAGGTCATCAAAGGAGTGAAGACTTTGGAAGAGACCATGCGAGAGGGTGTAGAATTCGTCAGAAGCCTGGGGAAAGAACCCATCCGGGTGGAGAATGATGTGCCCGGTTTTCTGTTGAATCGGATCAATCTTGTAGGCTATGTGGAGGCCATCCGTTTGTTAGAGCAAGGCATAGGAACCGTAGCGGATATTGACAAAGGCGTTCGGTTGGCTTTTGGGAGAAGGATGGGTCCTTTTGAAACAGGGGATTTAGTAGGATTAGATGTATCCTTAGGAGCGTTGAATGCCATTTATGAAGGGGACAAGGATATGCGTTTTTATCCTCCACAGCTCTTGAGGCGAAAGGTGAAGGCCGGGGAACTTGGCCGGAAGAGCGGCCGGGGTTGGTACGAGTATAAGGAAGACGGCAGCCGGAAAGAGAAGTAGATGATTCGGCATAAATCCACTTTGAAAGAGAACAAGTGAGAATGGAGAGCCCATGGCATATAAGAACTTGATTTACGAGGAAGATGAAGGCATAGGGATCATTAAGGTCAATCGGCCTGAGGTGAGAAATGTCCTCAATTGGGAGACCTGGATGGAGTTGGAAGATCTATTGAAAGGGTTGCATGCTGAGCCAAGGATCAGGGTCGGTGTGATTACAGGTGTGGGTGATGAGGCTTTCATTGCAGGGGCCGACCTTCGCATGATCAAGACCCGAACCCCTGAAGATGCTGTCAGCGCTTCAAAGAGGGCAAATGAGATTCTCCTTCTTATGGAGGCCATGGAGGAGCCAATGATTGCTGCGATCAATGGCTGGGCATTGGGCGGTGGTTGCGAGGTGGCGTTGGCTTGTGACATCCGCATTGCCAGTGAGAGGGCACAGATCGGTCAGACCGAGGTTCGAGTGGGGATCATGCCTGGATACGGAGGAAATGTTCGTTTGATGCGCCTCATCGGACCTGGCCTGGCCAAAGAGATGATCTATACGGGAAAGATCGTTAACGCGACAGAGGCAGAGAGGATAGGGTTGGTCAATCGGGTTGTCCCCCACGAAAAATTGATGGAAGAAGCGCTGACATTAGCCAGGCAGATTGCCAACGGACCAGCGTCCATCCATATCGCAAAAAGGTCAATGTTCTACGCCTCTCAGCACCATTTAGGAGAGGCTTTGACGAAGGATTCAGAGCTTTATGGAGAAGTTTACCAGACAGAGGATTTTCGAGAAGGGGTGACCGCCTTCTTAGAAAAAAGAAAGCCCGTCTTTAAGAATCGTTAGGTAAAAGCGCGAGGCAACCATGGACTTCGAACTAAACAGGAAACAGAAGGAGTTTCAAAAAAAGGTACGGGAAGCTTATGAGAGGGAGGTAGGCCCTCTGGTTGAGGAGTACGAATCGAAGGAGGCCTTCCCAACCTCTCTCTTTGGAACGTTGGGCAGAATGGGACTTCTCTGTCTCCGATGCCCCAAGGAGTATGATGGCCCTGGTTTGGATAAAGTTTCTGAATGTATCTCGACAGAGGAGCTGAATCGAATCTGTGCAGGAATTGGAGCGGGTATCATGGTCCAGGGAGGTCTGGCAACAGACCCCATACTTCATTTTGGGTCTGAGGATCTGAAAAGGAAATACCTATCCCCGGCAGCTCGTGGTGAAAAGATCGGTGCCTTTGCGCTGACAGAACCGGACGCAGGATCGGATGCCGCTGGAATTCGGACTACCGCCGTCAAGGAGAGGAATGGTTACCGAATCAATGGGACAAAGACCTTTATCACCAATGGAACGATCTGTGACTTCTTGATTGTCGCTGCTTATACGGATCCTGCAAAGAGAGGGATAGGGATCAACCTCTTCGTGGTCGATCGGGGAGATATAGGATTTTCTGTGACCAAGAAGTTGGAAAAGTTGGGCAACCATTCTGCTGACACAGCGGAGTTGGCTTTCGATGACTGTTATGTGGTCAAAGAGAGGATGCTTGGAGAGCGAGAAGGTGGGGGATTAGAACAATTGGAAGAGACGCTCAAGTCTGGGAGGATCACCTATGGGGCGAGGAGCACAGGAGTCGGCCAGGCGACATTTGATGCCATCCTCTCTTATGTGAAAAAGAGCCAGAGGCGCGGCGAGCCTCTGAGAAGGTCCCAGGCGATCCGCTTCGTCTTTGCGGAAATGGCGATGGCCATTGAAGTGATGCGATATACCACCTACAGGGGGGCCTGGCTCTTCGATCAGGGCATCGCCTCGATGAAGGACGCCTCGATTGTGAAACTATTTTGTACCGAATCTGTCCAGAGGGTTGTTCAGAAGGCGGCGGCTATTCAAAAGAGCTTAGGTATGGTGATGGAGAATCCTGTCCAGAGATTCCTGCGGGATGCGAGATTGTTGAAAATCCCAGAAGGGACTTCTGAAATTCACCATCTCGTGATCGCAAGAGAGCTGGGCCTTTAGGAGCAGGGAGAATGGACTTTGAATTATCCAATGAGCAGAAGGATGTTCAAAAGGCGGCAATGGAATTTGCTCAGGGCGAGTTCGATCCGGATCTGGCCTTGGAACTGGATCGGACCAAACAGTTCCCAGAATCAATATGGAAGAAGGCCTGTCAACTCGGCTTCATCGGGATTCATTATCCGGAGGAGTATGGAGGTCAGGGATTAGGACTCTTTGAGAACGTCCTGGTGATCGAAGCATTCTGCAGAGCGGATTCGGGAATTGGGAGCAGCCTCTGCATGGTAGATATTGGATCGGAGATCATTCTAAGATTCGGCTCGAATGAACAGAAGGTGAAGTTGCTTTTGCCTTTGACAAAGGGAGAGAAACGATTGAGCATTGCCTTTGCCGAATCGGAAGATGGGAAAGACCTCTCCTCCATCTCGACCATGGCGGAGAGGAGGGAGGAGGGATACGTCATCCAGGGAAGAAAAAGATTTGTGCTAAATGCGACGTTGGCCAACGCCTTCATCACTCTCTGTAAGGAACCAAGACAAGGATGGATCACATTGATTGTGGATAGGGAAAAGGGCGGTCCCGAAATCATTCCAATTGAAAAGATGGGATTAAGGATGATCCATTTTGGAGACCTTGACTTCAAGGAGGTTCAAGTGCCTCTTGAGAGCCGTGTGGGAAAAGAAGGTGAAGGGTTGCTCCATGTTAACCACTGTTATGAGGTGATGGGAGTCAGAAGTCTTGCTCAAGCATTGGGTTCGGCCGAAGGGGCCTTCGATCGGGCCAGGGAATATGCTAAACAGAGGGAGCAATTTGGAAAGAAACTATCGCAATTCCAAGTCATCCGACATAAACTGGCTGATATGGCTGTAAGCATTGAGGTGGTGCGGTGGCTGACTTATAAGTCGGCAACAGAGTATGACCAAGAGAGGGTCGATACGGGTTCTCTTTCCCTTGCTCAATTAGAGGTCGCCAGGCGACTGATTGCGCTGGTCGATGAGGCCTTGCAGATTTTTGGTGGCTATGGTTACATGGCAGAGCAGGCCATTGAACACTATTTCCGAGATGCGTGGGCAATCTGTGTGGAGTTAGGAACCGAAGAAGAGCAGAAGGATTTGATCGCTGAAAGGATACTCGGCCCCTACTCTACAAAGAAACAATAAGGGTTTTCCTAACTTTAATCTCTGGAAAAGGAGGCCGTCAGACCTCTTTGAGTTCATAACAAAATTCCCTCTTGACAATTCCCCTCTCTTTCCTCTATTTATAAATCTGATACGAAGAGGTATCTTATCTCAAGGAACAGGGGTGTTCACGAGAACATCCCTGTTTTTATAAACCCCGTTAGAAATTCCAGTTGCTGCAACTCGAAACCAAGCGGGGCATTAACCTCGCTGGGGTTGTTCTAAAATGTTATCCCCCCACAGGCGGGACTGCGGAGTAGCGGAGCATTATTTCTAACGGGGTAAAGATGGGAGGAACCCATGAAGAAAGAGAAATATAATGTCGTGGTAGCAGGGGCCACTGGTGCGGTGGGAAACGAGATGGTTGCTATCCTGGAGCAGAGAAACTTTCCGGTCGATCGATTGAAGCTCCTTGCCTCTACAAGAGGAGCTGGCACGAAGATGGAGTTCAAAGGGAAGGAGTATACCGTAGAGGTAATGGACGAGAACTCCTTTGCAGGAATGGATATCGGCCTCTTCTCTCCTGGAGGGGCGGTCAGCCAGAAGTTTGCGCCCATTGCCGGAAAGGCGGGTTGTGTCGTCATCGACAATACCAGCGCCTTTCGGATGGATCCCGAGGTTCCCCTGGTTGTTCCAGAGGTGAATGCCCATGCCATTGCCCAGTATAAGAATAAGAACATTATTGCCAATCCAAACTGTTCAACGATCCAAATGGTGGTGGCCTTAAAGCCCATTCACGATGTGGCTCGAATCAAGCGGGTCGTTGTCTCCACTTACCAGGCTGTTTCGGGTACGGGAAAGAGGGCGATCAAGGAATTGGAGTCCCAGGTTCTCGCCATCTACAACCAGCAGGAGATCAAGAAGGAGGTCTATCCTCATCAGATCGCATTTAACTGTCTTCCCCATATCGACGTCTTCTTCGACAATGGTTACACCAAAGAGGAGATAAAGATGGTCAACGAGACGAAGAAGATCATGGAGGACAATTCGATTGGCGTCACCGCCACCACGGTGAGGGTCCCTGTCTTCTACGGCCATTCCGAGTCGGTCAATATCGAGACGGAGAAGAAAATAAAACCAGATGAAGTAAGGGAGATCCTTTCTAAAGCTCCAGGGGTGGTGGTCGTGGATAATCCGCAGAAGTCAGAATATCCCCTAGCCATTCATGCAGCAGGAAAGGATGAGACGTTCGTTGGAAGGATCCGCGAAGACGAATCGATTCCGAATGGAATCAACATGTGGATCGTTTCGGACAACATCCGAAAAGGCGCCGCACTCAATGCCGTCCAGATTGCCGAAATATTGATCCAGAAGTATTTATAAAAACCTTATTCCATCTCAAAAGTATCTGAAAAGGCCGATCTCTGGATCGGCCTTTTTATTAATCTTACGTGAATTGTAACTTTGCTCCACTGTCTTGATCATTTTTTGACATTATATGCATTTGAGTATTAAAATGCCTCTACATCTAAAAAGGTTAGGAAAATAGAATATTAGGATGTATGAAAAACGGACTTACCGAAATTTGGTAAAGACGGATGATCTTATTAAGTTCGAGGTCATCGTGAAGGAGACCGACCTTCTCGTCAGGGCAAAAAAAGACCTCTTTCAAGAGACCAGAGAATCGGTGCTGAAATATCGTCACCAGCTCGAAACCTATATCGAGATCAACCCCGAATTCCATAAGAGTCTCGTCCCTCTTCGAGACGACCCTTATGCTCCTGAGATCGTTCAAGAGATGATTCGAACCTCCCGAATGGCCCAAGTCGGCCCCATGGCCGCTGTAGCCGGAGCAGTGGCCGAATCTGTTTCAAAAGACCTGCTTAAATTTTCGGAAGAGGTGATCGTTGAGAACGGTGGAGATATCTATCTTGCCAGTTCGAGCGAGCGGACGATCGGAATCTACGCAGGCGATTCTCCTCTTAGCCTCAAAATTGGAATCGTTATTGACCCTGAGGATTGCCCTCTTGGCATTTGCACTTCTTCAGGGACGGTTGGCCACTCCCTCAGTTTTGGAAAAGCTGATGCGGTCTCTGTCCTCTCCAAATCAGCCGCCCTTGCCGATGCTGCCGCAACTGCCATTGGAAATATCGTCAAGGAGAAGAAGGATATTGAATTGGGCTTGGAGAGAGGTAAAGAGATCGAAGGGGTATCAGGGGTGCTCATCATTGTTGGGGAAAAGATAGGCATCTGGGGAAACGTCAGGCTGACACGACTTTAATAGCTATGACCACTGTTGCGATTGCCACGCTCGGCTGTAAAGTCAACCAGTTTGAATCTGAGGCCCTTATGAGTGCCTTGGAACAGAGGGGATACAGTCTCGTCCCTTTTGGAGAAGGCGCGGATGTGACGATTATCAATACCTGTACGGTGACGCATCGGGCTGACTTTGAATCGAGACAGATAATCCGAAGGGCCTATCGATTTAATCCAAAGACCTTGATCATCGTCACCGGATGTTATTCACAAGTAGAGCCTGAGGCAATGGAAAGGATCGAAGGAGTCCAATACCTATTAGGAAATAAGGAGAAGATCCGGATTCCCGATCTTCTCCCTCTGATGCAAAAAGGTGAACTTCCACAGAGTCAAATTTCCGATATTCAGGAGGAGAAGGTCTTTTCGGATACTGCCCCTCCCTCTTTCCATCGTCACACCAGGGCTTTCTTAAAAATTCAGGATGGCTGCGATGCCCGATGTACGTATTGTATCGTCCCCCAGGCCAGAGGTCGAGGAAGAAGCCTTCCTCCCGAAAGAGTGATTGAACATTTGAATGTCTTAAAAGAGAGGGGCTTCAAAGAAGTCGTCCTCACTGGGATCCACATAGGCTCTTATGGGCTGGATCTTAGTCCTCCCTTTTCGTTGAAAAAACTTCTCCGGCGAATCGAAGAGGCGGACACTCCCCATCGGATTCGGCTCACCTCGATTGAGCCGTTGGACTTCTCCGAAGACCTCCTCTCCTTTCTTCCCCAATCAGTAAAAGTCTGTCCTCACCTCCACATCCCGATCCAGAGTGGAGACGATGAGATTCTAAGGATGATGAACCGAAACTATAGCCGCTCTTTCATCTCCAATCTTATCCACGAGCTCCATCAGAGGATTCCAGGGCTCTCCATCGGGGCGGATGTGATTGTGGGATTCCCTGGCGAGATAGAAGATCAGTTCAGACGGACTTATGAGTTGATCGAATCCTTGCCTCTCTCTTATCTCCATATCTTTCCTTTTTCTAAGAGAAAGGGAACGCCAGCCTTCCATTTTCCTAAACAAGTGGGTGAGGGAGAGATCAAAAAGAGGGCCGAGGAGATGAGGGCGCTTGGCAGGAAGAAACGTCAGGCCTTCTATCACCAATTTCTATATCAGGAGTTGAAGGTACTGGTGGAGGCTCGAAGGGAAAAAGAGACGGGAAGATGGAAGGGACTTACACGCAACTACATTACTGTTCTTCTCAACCATGATGGAGGATTAGAAGGGAATCCCGATTGGATTAATCAGGAACGGACGGTATGGGTGACGGGAGTGGAAGAAAAAGGCGTTACCGGAAAAGTAGTGGGGTGATCGTGTGGACGAAGAGAGGTCTTTATCATTAAAGGAGTTGGAAGACCGTCTCGGTTATCGATTCAACGACATCGAATGGTTGAATAAGGCTCTCACTCATCGGTCTTTTATCAACGAGGCCGATTCTTCAACGAAAGAGGCCAATCAGGTCTTAGAGTTCCTTGGCGATGCCGTCCTCAACCTTGCAGTGACGCATCTACTCCTTCAGAAATTTCCTGATGCCAAAGAAGGAAGTCTCTCCATGAGGAGATCTCGGCTCGTCAAAAAGAGTTCCCTGGCCCTTCTTGCCAGTGAGATTCGATTAGAAGAACATCTCCTCCTTGGAAAAAGTGAACTGCTGAACGGAGGGAGGAAGAAATCCTCCATTTTGGCAAATGCCTATGAGGCTTTGTTCGGAGCGATCTACATGGATTCTGGATTCGACCCAGTCTTGAAGATTCTCCAAAAACTCCTTGAACCTCATCTCCAATCTGAAACCTCATCTCCCTTTTCTCCCGATTATAAAAGCCTGCTTCAAGAAGAGACTCAACGAATTCATGGGGCCTCCCCGGAATATCAAGTACTGAAAGAATCTGGTCCGGATCACAACAAGCGGTTCCAGGCTTCTGTAACGATCGATGGAGAACTCAAAGGCATCGGATGGGGGAGAAGCAAAAAAGAGGCCGAGCAGGAAGCCGCCAGAAAAGCCTTAGAAGAAATTAACAAAATGCCAAATGACAAAGTTCAAAGTTCAAATCAATGGAAAACGTTAAATGACAAAGTCAAAACGAAGTGATGAACCGAAGGCGAGCAAATTTCAAAGACTTAGATCCATTCCCAATTTGATTTTGGCATTTGAACTTGGGATTTCATTTGACATCTGGATTTTGGAATTTGACATTGGAAGGATGCTATTTGTTATTAGAGGACGTTGAGTTTCTTCATATGGAGGGGCCTTCATGAACCCTCTGATTATCCCAGTTTTCCTTCCGAACCTGGGTTGTCAAGAGCGCTGCCTCTTCTGCAACCAGAAAGTAACAGCCACAGAAGTCCCGTCTCCCTCTTCCGTTCAAAAATTTATCGAAACCTCTCTTGCCAACCTCCCTTCTGATCAAAAGAAGAGGGAGAAGCAGGTTGCTTTCTATGGTGGAAGTTTTACAGCAATTCCCAAAGAGGATCAAATCCGATACCTGAGAGAAATTCAACCTTTTCTCGGCTCCGGCTGGATCGATTCCGTTCGCATCTCCACCAGGCCTGACTCTTTGGATGAGAAGATTCTCTCCCTTCTTAGGGAGCATGGCGTCAAGACCATTGAGATCGGAGCACAATCGATGATCGACCAGATTCTCATCCTTGCCCGAAGAGGACATCGTGCAGAGGATACTGTTTCTGCCGTCTCAAGGTTAAGAGGTTGGGGGTTTGACGTGGGTATCCATCTGATGATCGGCCTTCCAGGTGATACTCTGGATCGCTTTCTGATAACCCTCGATCGGGTCATCGACCTCAAACCCGATTTCCTTAGAATCCATCCCACACTGGTACTCAAAGGCGCCCCTCTGGAGAAGCTCTGGAAGGATGGAAAATATTCTCCTTCGTCCTTGGATGAGGCGATCCAATGGCTTAAAAAAGGGCTTCTCAAATTGGAGATGGCATCGATCCCGGTGGCCCGGATCGGGCTTCAGACAACTGAGCAACTGAAGGGAAGTCTTCTTGCCGGACCTTACCATCCTGCCCTTCATCAGCTTGTCGATTCATCCATCCTCTTTGACATGGCCCAACACCTCCTTCAAACCTCTTCCAATGGGTCTCAAGTCGTCTTCCTGTGCCATCCAAAAGATGTTTCAAATTTAAGGGGTCAGAGGAATGAGAATATTTTGACGTTGAAGGATCAATTTCATCTGGAAGAAATCAGTATCCAAACCAGTGATGATGTGCCGAGAGGATCGCTTTTTCTCCAAACACTAACAGGAACTGTTTCGATCCATAGAAAAGAACTCTGTTGCCAAAAGATAAACGGAAAATTAGCACTGCAAAATGCAAAAAGTAGTTTCTAAATTGATAATTTTACATTTTTCATTGGTCTTTTTTATCTCACATCCTGAGCAATATCAGCGCCGGCTATCAGCCGTCCGCCGGATTGGGATGTTTGGTGCAGGACCTCTTCTTACACCCGATCAGAAACCAACTCGGAATGGCTGCCAACTGGCTAAAGAGGGTGGCGGTGGGGTCAAAGCTAAATTATACACTTCACTTGACGGCTGCAACAATCTTTTTCAGCCTCATAACCTCTGAGC
>CAZFJD010000039.1:7657-15095 GCA_964518775.1 uncultured Syntrophaceae bacterium | reverse complement strand
GTCCTGTGAGAGATATCCGTAATGTCCGGAACGAATCCCTTCAGCTCCTCTTCGCTGTAAACGTAGTCATATCGAACCTTGATCGGAACATTGAACCAATTAGGATTTCTACCATGAAAACGGAAATAACCTACCTCCGAAGTGGCTTTTGGAAGATAGGGCATGAGCTTCAGCAGCTTGGGCTCATCGACGATGCAGAACCCAATCCCATTCTCCTCCAGGAAGCGGAAGGTCGGCTCCCTCATCCAAGTCCGATTTCGAAATTCAAAGACCAGCGGGATATCGCCCATCTCCTCCTTGAACTTTTTAAGATACTCCAAGTTCTCCCGATTTGGAAAGAACCCGTACGGAAACTGTGCCAGGACGCAGGCAAGTTTTCCATCATCGCTTAAAGGGATAAGACTATATTTAAACTTTTTGAAGATCTCCTGATTATTGACCATCGCACCCGTCTCTCTATCTCGAATCTCATGGGTCATCCCTTTGAAGGATTTCACAACGAATTCAAACCCCTCAGAGGTCTTTTTCGACATCGCCATGAAACTCTTTTGGGAAGGAAGCGTGTAGTAGGTGAAGTTGACCTCCAGGGCATTAAATCCCAACTCTTTTTCGTAAAAAGACAACATATCCCTTTCTCGAATACCAGTTGGATAAATCGTCCCTTTCCAATCTGGGAAGGAAAATCCACTTGTCCCGATCTTGATCATTTTTCTCCCTTAATAAATGAATCGGGCTCATGGGCCCGATGTTTTTAAAATAGACGAATAAAATGGGATTGTCAACCCTACGGTTGCATCTTTTATGCATTATGCGTTAATAGAGGAACATGAGAAATGAACGAAATAAAAATTTCACTTTGTTGATCTTTATTCTCATCATTATTCTCGTGAGCGTTGACCTGGGGCAATGTCAAGAAGCAAAAACGAAAGAGAAGATTATTTCAGCGTTCACTGGAAAGGTTCCGCGGGAATGGGGAGTGAGGGTGACCGGTGTTAAAACCAGGTTGAATACAGATCAAAAAGTTTTAGCCTTGACCTTCGATGCCTGTGGGGGTTTAAAGCGTAGCAGTTTCGATTCAAAGCTGATCAGATACCTAAAAAACGAAAAGATCCCTGCCACTCTGTTTGTAAGTGGCAAGTGGATTGATGCGAACCGTGATGTTTTTCAGGAGTTGGCAAGAAACCCTCTTTTTGAAATTGGAAATCACGGCTTAAATCATAAACCCTGCTCAGTCAACGGTCGATCCGTGTATGCGATAAAAGGGACGAGGAGCGTGGGTGAACTCATGGATGAAATAGAAGGGAATGCTATAAAGATTCAAGAGCTCACCGGTAGAAAACCAAAATATTATCGGCCTGGAACTGGCTACTGTGATGAAATCGGCGTAGAAGTAGCCAATGCATTAGGTTACCAAGTCGTCAACTCCAGTGTTCTCGGAGATGCAGGGGCAACCTACTCGAAGGATCGGGTAAAAAGGGCCCTTTTGAATGCGTCCCCTTCATCTATTATTCTTATGCACATGAACCATCCTGAGGGAGAAACAGCAGAGGGCCTGATCGAGGCTATCCCAGAGTTAAGAAAGAACGGATTTAAATTCGTCAAATTATCGGAGTACGATCTGAGGTGAGGAGCAACTAAGGGAATTCAGGCAGCCTCTTCTGTCTTTTCACCCCTCTTGTAGTAGCCCGATACCTGCGGGATCAACCCTTTTGCTCTTGAGCCAAACTGGGCCTCCCCCTCTTTTTCCAAGTATCGGGAAATCGCTTCAAGGAAAACCTGGACAGTGGCTGGCGGACAGTGAAGTTTTGCCGGAGGGATTTCTCCGAGTTCGCTCTCGATTAAGCCCATCAACCGCTTGACTACCTCGTCGTCACTTCCCAAAAGCAATTGAGAGATCCTCTGCCCTTTTATCTTCTCAGTGAAGACAGAGGCTGACGCAATGGTTACAGCACAGCCAAAAGATAAAAATTTGGCATCTTCAATAGCCCCTTCTTTTATCCTTAGGTAAAGTACGGTCTTGTCTCCACATATTGGATTAAGAACATCGCCAGTTCCCTCTGGGTTCTCGATCTCCCCCACATTTTTGGGATTGCGAAAATGCTCAATGGTCTTTGCAGAAAGCTCCATTCGTTCAACCCCCCATTTTTGAACGAATCGTCCACCTCTGATCGATTACCAGTTGAAATCTACATCTTTTGGGAAAGCCTGTCAACTGTAGATAACAGCCTGAGAGACCCATAACGCAAGAGTCCTATTCTGCTACCACCATTCTTTCGCCTAGACTCATATATTTGAGTTCTTCGCTCTTCTCAAATCTTATCTCTATTTTACTGAACAAGGTTTGTCCTTCTTGTTGAAGTCTTTTCAATGCCATTTGGCAATACTCGGGATCAATCTCCACACCAATGCTATGCCTATTAGTCCTCATGGCAGCGAGCATTGTTGTTCCAGTCCCGCAAAATGGATCGAGAACGGTGTCTCCCCAGAAAGAAAACATCCTGACAAGCCTATAAGCCAAATCGAGTGGAAAGGGAGCAGGATGATTCTTGGTCGAAGCTCCAGGAATATTCCAAATTTGTTGAAACCATTCCTCATATTCTTTCTTGTCGATCATGCTCAATCGACGCTGTTCAGTTGTTGGTTTTCTATAACCGCCTGGCTTACGTTGCATGAGGATAAATTCAATATCATTTTTAATGATTGCATTGGGTTCATAAGGTTTACCAAAAAACTTGGTGCCATTATTCACTTCATATGTTGCTTTAGAAATCTTGTACCAAATAATTGGATTCAAGTTATCAAACCCAATTTTTCTGCACGATACAGCAATATCAGCGTGAAGAGGCACCACAGCATGTTTGCCAAATTTTCTACGAGCGAGGCAAACATCACCAACAACACAAACTAACCTCCCTCCAGGAACCAAAAGGCGATAGCAATGTTTCCAAACTCTTGAGAGTTCTTCCACGAACTCTTCGTAGTCTTCAACGTGTCCCAATTGACCAGGATACTCACGATATCTTTTCAGTATCCAATAAGGAGGGGAAGTAACAACGAGATGAATACTCTCGTCCGGGATGAAGCTGAGGTTTCGGGAGTCACCCTGGATTAACCGATGCATTGTTTTCTGATCGGTCACTTCTTTGATACCCCAAGAGTTGAAAGAAGCATTCTAATGGCATTTTCAATCGAGTCTTTTGTCTCTGAAGCAAAGACGATTCCATCTATCTTGTCTGATCGCAGACGGTTTTGGATATTTACGTGTTCTTCAATAAAAGGATAATAAATCACAGCACCAAACCTACTGCCGGGAAAAGCTGATTTTAGCTTAGAAGCTTTATTGACTATTTCATCGCAACGCTTATGAATGTCTCTTCTTGCTTCGATTCTCTTTATATCTATTCCGACCTTAATCTTGCCCGACTTCGGAGTGGCAGCATCCAGCTCGAAGTGTTCACCACCGGCTACGAACATTCGTTTATGAAACTGCAACCGGCCAAATCGATTAAGAGTTTCGAGAATCTTCTTCTCCCAGCGGCCTTTCCCTTTTCGAATTTCTTTATCGATGAAGGCAACCCTATCAATTTTGGTCAGTGCTGGAATCTCCAGATAAGCTGGCAAAAATGGTTTCATGTAACCTGCGATCACTTTGGCTTCACCATCGCTTAACCGAGGACTGTAAGTGTCGAGATTCTTAATGGATAAATCCCGTTCGATTGCTCTTGCCGCAATATTGCAAGCAGCCAAAAGTGGTTTAAGAATAAGGGGATGGTTGATAATAGCCTCTGCAAGATCAAAGGCACTCATGCTCGAAAAGACAATGACTTCCACCTCCCGCTTCTCTATAAAATTAGAAAAAGCCCTACGAAGAGCATTCTCCACAGCCTCCTGGCGGGACTCCGCATTCCCTTTTACCCACTCCATATAGTCTGCATGACTTCCATACTTATCTGGCATGATATTTCCTCTGGATACAAATCTTGTTGCCGAAAAAGGTATCTACCGATTTAGGCAAATTATGTCCTCAACAGAGAAGCCCAAAAACCAATCTATATCAATCGATATTAAAAATCAATGAGAAGGCTAACTTCGCCGATGAAAATTCTCGGGCTATGTTATTCGAATTCCCCATTCAAAAGAGAGAGCCCCACGTTAATGTCCAGTCTCCGAATCGTTCGTTGACTCGATCCATCGCTTTGAGCAGTTTATCCTTCTTTTCCCTCTTTTCAAAGAGATCCAATTGGTACCATTCTTTTTTCAAAAGGGACATTCCAACCCCTAAGAGTCGAATCGGTTTAGGATGGGAGATCGATTCGAAAATCTCAAAGGCATGATGGAATATCTCGTTACCGCTGTTAATCCATTTGGAAAGGCTCTTCTGTTTTGAAAAAGTATAAAAATCGGAATAACGAATGGTAAGGGTAACCCTCCTTCCATAAAACCCTTCTTTCCTCATCCTCCTCGAAACCCTTTCGGAAAGTTGGAGGAGAACCTTTCTCAGTAGATTGGATTCAGAGGAATCCTCTTCGAGGGTGACGCTATGGCTGATGGATTTGGCATCCTCCTCTTCATCAAAGGGTACGACAGGGCTATCATCCAATCCCAAACCCATCTCATGAAGCCGCTCGCCGATCACCCCAAACCGTCCATTTAATACTGAAACAGGGCATCGACTTAACTGACCACAGGTAAAGATCCCTATGGAATTCAACTCTTCCGTAAGTTTTGGACCAATGCCAAAAAGACTTGAAACAGGGAGGTCTCTTAATATCTCTTCGACTCTCTCCTTTTCAATCATCACAAGCCCATCCGGTTTTTTTAGACGACTTCCCAATTTGGCAATGAGTTTATTAGGGCCAATCCCGACGGAACAGGTAAGTTGTTCCTTCTCTCGGATTCGATCTTTGATCGATTGGGCAATGTGCAAAGGAGATTTGAAGAGGAGCTGGGATTGGGTGATATCGAGATAGGCCTCATCAATGGAGGCCACCTCAACAAGGGGTGTATAATCTTTTAGGATTGAAAAGATTTGTGAAGCCGTCTCTGTATATTTGGAATGATCCCCTTCCACAAGAATCAATTGAGGGCACCGTCTCTTGGCTTCCTGAACCGGCATTCCTGCACGGATCCCATAAGGCCTTGCTTCGTATGTGGCTGATGTGACCACGCTTCGAGAAATGGATCCACAAACCGCTGCAGGTTTACCTCGCAGTGATGGATTGTCCCTCTGCTCCACAGAGATAAAAAAGGCATCCATATCGATGTGAAGAATAATGTGATCCATATTTTATTTCGGATGTCTGATTTCGGATTGCGGATTTCGGAATTAAATCAAAATTTAAAAATCTATCATTTTAGTTTTTACTCCGCATTCGGCATTCCGCATTCCGCAATCTGCCATAGATATTAAAGTTTTCTAAAAATCCCTATCACTTTTCCCACAATGGTGATTCTCTTCTCTCCTTTTTTCACAATGATGGGGTCCATTTTAGGGTTGGCCGGTTCAAAGCGGATCAAATCCCTTTTTTTGAAGATCCTTTTGATCGTGGCCTCATCATCGATTAAAGCAACAACAATCTCTCCATTCTCTGCATGGGTTTGAGGCTTTACTAATGCAAAATCTCCATCTTGAATGTGGGCATCGATCATGCTATCACCTTGGACTCTAAGGAGAAAGACATCGTCTGAAGAAAAAAGATTTCGATCAAGGTTGATATGCCCTTCGATATTTTCAATCGCAAGGATGGGTTCTCCTGCTTTCACCCTACCCACAATTGGAACAGGAATGATCTCGGTCTTATGGATAAGAGGTGAAGTTAAAATCTCAATCGCCCTCGAACCTCCTGGAACCCTTCGGATGTATCCCTTTCGCTCTAATATAATTAGGGTCTTTTGGGGTGCCTTAGGCCCCCTCAATCCAAAGTGAGAGGCAATCTCCCGAAGTGTTGGTGGAAATCCTTTTTCTTTTATGAAATTTTTTAAAAAATTCAGTATTTTCTCTTGTGTACCGGTTAATTTTTCTTTCATTGCCTTTAGCTCTCCCCATTTGTTTAATGCCTTATTGGGTCTACATATGTAGACTATTTATAGTATACCCAATTCTTGATGTCAAGAGAAAAATTTGGCCCGGTCCCCCAGCTCCCTTTAGCAAGAATAAACGGGCCTCCCCATTTTACGTTAAATCTCAGGTCTCTAAAAGGATGAGGTCGGGGTCTTCCAGGCGGGCGATGACAGTATTGAGGAAACGTGCGGCCTCTCCGCCATCGACTACACGGTGATCAAAGGAGAGAGCTAAGTGTAGGACTTTTCGGATCCCAATCTTTCCATCCCTCACCACAGGTGTATCCTTTATCTTTCCCACACCCAGGATAGCCACTTCGGGATGATTGATGATCGGAGTGCCGTAAATTCCTCCTAAGGCTCCATAGTTCGTGATGGTGAAGGTTCCGCCCTTCAAATCGGCCAGGTCGATCGTCCTATTGCGCGCCTTCTCAGCCAACTGGGTCAACTCCTCTGCCAGCAGGAGGATCGATTTATCCTTCGCATTCTTGACCACAGGAACCATCAGGCCTTCAGGCGTGTCAGTGGCGAAGCCGATGTTATAATATTTTTTCAGGATGATCTCTTCATTCTCATCATCCAAACTCGCATTGAGATAGGGATGCTCCAACAGTCCGGCGATTGCCGCCTTTATAATGAAAGGAAGAATAGTCAGCTTGATCCCCTTCTTCTCTGCCACCTTCTTCTCTTTCTCCCTGATCTTCCACAACTCTGTGACATCGGCCTCATCCATCGTGGTCACATGGGGCGCCGTATATTTTGATTTGACCATTGCCTTGGCGATCGATCTCCGAACACCTCGAAGGGGAATATGTTCGATGTATCCATACATGTCGTATTTCTTGACCTTCTTCGGTATCTTCGGTTCTTCCACAGGCTTTTCTTTACCTTCTGCCACCAGGCGAACATCCTTCTCGAGCACACGTCCTTCAGGCCCACTGCCCCTCACTTTCCTTATATCCACACCCAACTCTTTTGCCAGAGCCCTGACAGCCGGTGTAGCCAATACATGTTCACTCACTAAAGCTGGCCTCGCCAGTTCGGGTTTCGCTGCTACAGCAGGCACTTCTTCGGGCGCCTCTTCCAATTCACCTACCACTCCGACCGATGGCCTTGGAGGCGGCACAGCAAGGGATTCTCCTTTTTCTCCGAAGATGACGATCACCTGACCGACTTTGACGATCTCTTTCTCCTTGGCCAGTATTTTCAGAATCACTCCGGTTCTCGGAGAGGGAATCTCTGCAAGGGCCTTGTCTGTCTCAACTTCGACAAGAGGTTGCCCTTCCTTGACCTCATCTCCTTCCTTCACCAGCCAGCGGACAATCTCGCCTTCGGTTAACCCCTCTCCAATATCAGGAAATTTGAATTCGTATGGCAT
>CAZFJD010000039.1:0-7557 GCA_964518775.1 uncultured Syntrophaceae bacterium | reverse complement strand
ATTCGTTTCGGATTTGGAAGGTAGTAATGTTCGCTTTTCGGAAGAGGGACAGGAATGTCAAATCCCGTCACCCTTTCAATAGGTGCTTGAAGGGAGAGAAGGGCCTTCTCATTGATGAGGGCGATGATCTCTGCTCCCAGGCCACAAGTCCTGGCAGCCTCGTGAACGATGGCCGCCCTTCCTGTCTTTCGAACGGAAGCGACTATCGTTTCTGAATCAATCGGTGAGATTGTTCTGAGATCGATGATCTCCAGATCGATCTTCTCTGCTCTCAATTGTTCGGCAGCATTTAATACCTCCCTTAACATTGCTCCCCAGGCCACCACTGTCACATCTTTCCCTTCCTGAACCAACCTCGCCTTTCCAAGAGGTATGGTATACTCGCCTTCCGGAACTTCTTCACGAATGGCTCGATAGATCCGTTTGGGTTCGAAGAAGATCACAGGATCTGGATCTCGAATCGAGGAGAGCAACAGGCCCTTTGCCTCATAAGGAGTTGAGGGAATGACGACTTTGATTCCAGGAATGTGGGCTAAGATGGCCTCAGGGCTGTCGGAGTGATGCTCCGGTGCATGAATACCACCTCCGTAAGGAACTCGGATGACCAGAGGGCAGGTAAACCTTCCTCTCGATCGATTTCGAATCCGACTGACATGATTGTTGATTTGATCGAGGCAGGGAAAGAGAAAACCCTCAAATTGAATTTCTGCGATCGGCCGGAGACCATAGACAGCCATACCAAAAGCCGCACCCACAATTCCTGCCTCTGCCAAAGGTGTATCCACGACTCGATCCTTCCCATATTTTGCTTGAAGTCCATCGGTGACCCGGAAGACGCCTCCCTCTTTTCCAACATCCTCGCCCAGGACTACGATACGCTCATCCCTTTCCATCTCTTCTCGAAGAGCCAAGTTGATCGCCTCTACCATATTTAATCGAGCCATATCTGGATTCTCTCCTGTCTATTAATCCCTCCTCCCTCCCCTGCCTGCCGGCAGGCAGGCTTTAGCAAAGGGAGGAAAAAATGAACTCCCCCTTTCATAAAGGGGGATGGAGGGGGATCATAAGTTTTCATTGTACTATGCCATCATCCCAAGGTTGATTTTAAATACTCTAACTCCTCTTTTAATGGAGGGGTCATCTCTGCAAAAACATATTGAAAGATCTCATCCACTTGGGGTGTTGGAACAGCCTCAGCCTCTTTCACCACCTGATCGATCTCCTTTTGGGCCTCCTCGGTCAGCCGACGTTCAACCTCCTCATTCCAGAGCCCTTTCTCTTTGAGATAGAGTCTCAATCGAACAAACGGATCCAATGGTTTCCATGGTTCTATCTCTTCTTCGCTTCGATATTTAGTCGGATCATCCGCTGTGGTGTGAGGTCCAAAACGATAGGTGACTCCCTCGATCAACGTAGGACCTCCTCCGGAGCGAGCTTTCTCCACCGCCTCCTTGGTTGCCATGTAGACTGCAAAGAGATCGTTTCCGTCCACCTGAATACCATCGAATCCATAAGCGATCGCCTTTTGGGCAAGCGTCTTTGAAGCCGTCTGAAGAGATCTCGGCACGGAGATGGCGAACTGATTATTCTGACAGAAGAAGATCGTGGGGGTCTTAAAGACACCTGCAAAATTCATGGCTTCATGAAGATCACCTTTGGAAGTAGCCCCGTCTCCGAAATAGACCAGAGTCACAACCTTATCACGCTTAAGCTTTGCTGCCCATGCCGCGCCGACCGCATGGAGTGTCTGGGTCCCTACAGGGACTGAGACAGGCATGACGTTGATTCCTTCTGGAGCGTGGCTGCCCATTTCATTCCCCATCCAGTAGAGATAAAAATTTTTCAGGGGAACTCCCATCATCAAGGTTGCCCCTATCTCCCTGAAGGCAGGAAAGATCCAGTCTCTTTTCTTTAGGGCATAGGTACTACCAACTTGGCAAGCCTCCTGACCCCAGATAGGTGCATAGGTCCCAAATCGGCCTTGACGTTGGAGCATCAAGGCCCTCTGGTCAGCCAGTCGGATGAAGACCATCTTCCTATAAAGATCAAATGTCTCCTGGTCGTTGAGGGGAGGCTTCTCGCCTGGCGCAAGGCTCCCATCAGGTTTGAGCACCTGAAACATCTTCCCCTTTAAAGGATCATAATCTTCAAAAAGACTCATTAGAACCTCCTCTGTTTCGCTATGCGCAGAGCGCTAAGCGCTTAGCGTTTATTCGAGGGCCCACTTCTTCAATCGCTCATAGTCTGTTGAGCCACAGATCCACTTTCCTGTTTTTTTATTGAAGAAGAATGGAACGCCGCCGCAGTAACCTTTATCATATTGTCGCATGAGCTTGGCATTTTCTTCGTGATGCCACACTTCGAATCGATTCACCTTTAACCCCGCCTCCTCCTCCAACCTCTCCACGAGAGGATCCATCTGGTGGCAATGGGGTCACTCCGCTCCAGTAAATTCTAATAAATAAGATTCTTCCTTCTCCATGTGGTCTCCTCCTTTCATATCTGAATAACCACTCCCTTTGGCTTGCTCTGCCTTTGTGCATTTATCCTCTTCCAAATCAGATTCACAATGGGAAAGTATAGAACGACCAGAATCAAAAAGGGTAGAAAGGATGGAATCAGCCGATCCCATCTCAATCCTTCAACAAAGTAAACAAGGATGAGCAAGATAGCAGTAAAATTATGGACACAGATCATTCCAAAATTCGAAGGGGCCATCTTAACAGGATCCTCATAGTGAGAACGCAAAATGGAGACGGTCCTGTAAGCCACCGGAACTGTCAGGAAGGTGATCAATCCTAATACCGGAATCCTTCCTAAAATGATTCCTGTCAATATGGCTCCATAAGCAAAAAGGAGGCTCAAGATAAACAGCCGAACCCCTGCCTTTCTGCCAAAACGCGCCACTAAATTGAGCTTCCCTCCCTTTCGATCCTCAAAATAGTCTGGAATCTCATTGATCGTGATCATCGAAAAGAGCATGATCCCAAACGGAAGCGTTCCCCAAAAGGCCTCCCAGGAAATCCTCTGGGCCTGGACATAATAGGCTCCAAGACCGATCCCCGGCCCAAAACAGAGAAGTTGGGCAATCTCACCGAGTCCGCGATAACCAAACCTGATCGGGGGTGCAGTATAGAAGAAGGCACAAAAAAAACCAAAGGCCAGAAGAAGAATGATAAAGGCTCCTCTCATCACTCCCAAAAATACACCGATGCCAATGGCGATCCCATAGAAGGCCATAAAGACCCGGCGCATCTCTGCGGGGCGGATTAAACCCGAAGAAAGGATTCCGCTTCCACCGGTATAAGGATTTCCACTATCTGCGGCAAATAGATCGACAAGATGACGAAAGTCATAATAATCGTCGGTCATATTGAGAGCCAGATGATTGAGGACCAACCCAATCATCACGAGAAGGAAATATCCCGGAAGAAATTGTTTATCCGTCGTCCAGGCAATCATCCCTCCCAAGATGCCTGGCATGAAACTGGCCGAAGCATAATGAAACCGAAAAGCCCTCCACCAAATCTTCCAGCGTTCAAAACTCATCTCTTTCTCTTTCGATCTCTTAAAAGACTCCGTCACGCAAGAGTTCGATGATTTCACCCGACCCCCGGAACCCCGGACCCTTTCTAATCCCTCCACCTCCCCCTTAGTAAGGGGGGATTAAACCAGTTTCAAATCTCTGTATTTTTTTACGTGTTCCACGAGTCCTCCCTCACTCAGAATTCTCCTCATGATAGGTGGAGGCGCCAGGAACGAAAGGGTCTCGTTCCGTGTGTAGTTAATGATCCTCCCCTCATCGATGAGAAGTTCGATCTCGTCTCCTTCCTTAATTCGGTCCGTATCACAAATGATGGCAGGAAGACCATTATTAAAGCAGTTTCGATAAAAGATCCGCGCAAAACTCTTCGCCAATACAGCCTGTATTCCATTCAACTTGATGACAAGAGCGGCGTGCTCACGGCTGGAGCCAAGACCAAAGTTTTGGCCCGCCACGATGAAGTCACCCGAAGAAACCACTTCAGAAAACCCTGCTCTCTCGTACTCGAGGATATGCTTCGAAAGCTCTGGCAGGTTCGATCTCAGGTAGAAGTAACGTCCAGGGATGATATGATCCGTGCTGATGGCGTCACCAAACTTCCACGCTTTTCCCTTCATCTCTCTTCTCCTCAAACCCCTCACTTCATCCCTCTCCCCTCGGGGGAGAGGGGAAGGGTGAGGGGTCTCCTCCTACAGATATTTTCTTGGGTCGGCAATCTTGCCTTCGATGGCAGTGGCACCAGCAACAGCCGGAGACCCCAAGTAGATGAATGATTTTGGGCTTCCCATCCTTCCCTTAAAATTCCTCGGCTGAGTGGCCAAACAAACCTCCCCATCTCCAAGAACGCCTTCGTGAAGGCCTACACAACCGCCACATCCAGGAGGAGTGACGAGTGCGCCTGATTCAATAAAGACCTCTATGGTTCCATCCTTCAAGGCCTCCTTGTAAACCTGACGAGAACCCGGGGTGACGATCATTCGTGTCCTTGGATGGACCCTTTTCCCTTTCAATATCTGAGCGGTGACATGAAGATCTTCTAACCGGCCATTACAAGAGGTCCCGAGAAAGACCTGATCCACTTTCACCTCTCCTATCTCATCAATCGTTTTGGTGTTATCAACCTGGTGGGGACAGGCAATGGTGGGCTTCAGTTCTTTTGCGGAAATCATCAACGTTTGATCGTAGATGGCGTCGGGATCAGAGGCCAATCTCTTGAATTCCTCAGGCCTTTCCATACGGTTTAACCACTGCCGGGTAATCTCATCCGAGGGAAAGAGTCCAACTTTTGCTCCTGCCTCCACTGACATATTGGCGATGGTCATTCTTCCAGCCATTTCCAGATTTTCTGTCCCATCACCTACAAACTCCAAAGCCTTATAGGTTGCTCCAGCTGCACCGATCTTGCCGATCAGATGAAGGATGATATCTTTGCCGTAAACCCCTATGGGAAGCTTTCCTTCCACGACGACACGAATTGTCTCCGGAACTCGGAACCAGATCTTGCCGAGAGCAATAGCAACAGCGGCATCTGTTGAACCCACCCCGGTCGCAAAAGCTCCCAAGGCCCCACCCGTGCAGGTATGGGAATCAGCCCCGATGACCACATCCCCAGGTCGCACATACTGCTCTGCCACCACCTGATGAGAGATACCCAAGCCCACATCGGAAACTCGAATCCCGGTGTTTTGAGCGAAACCCCTGAGAAAGGCGTGATCATTGCTCAGCTCAATCCTTGGACTGGGTGACGCATGGTCGAAAAAGAAGATCGTCCGCTGAGGATTATAAACCCTTTCAAAACCCATCTCCTGGATCTTTCTCACAGCCAATGGACCTGTCCCATCTTGAGTGTAAGCGAGATCCACTTTGACAACCGCGATCTCGCCGGTTCGGACCTCCTTGCCAGTATGCTCACTCAATATCTTTTCAGCCAATGTCATTCCCATATCAGCTTTTCACCTTCTCATTCAGACGCAGATTGTCACCCTGAGCCTGCCGAAGGATTATTTAATTTTTATAGCACAAATTCTTCTCCTCTTCACCTTGATTTTCAAAAGTCCGAATCTTATATTTCTATTAGAGAAAGGAGGTGTTCTTATGAACAATCGATCAAAAATAACACCATGCGCCTGCTTTTCTCATGATGATAAAGATGGACGCTTCAAAATTGAACTTGAGCTCCCAGGTGTCGATAAGAAGGACATCAAACTGGATATGAGAAAGGATAGTTTCTGTGTTTCCGCACCAAGGGGAGATGATACAGAGTATTCGGGTTGCTTTATGTTGGCTCATGAAGTCGTACCCGAAAAGACAGAGGCCCGTTATGAAAGTGGCCTTCTAAGGGTCTTTGCCCCGATTAAGGACTGGGAAAGCAAAGTGAACGTCCAGATTCAATAGCAGGTGCTAAAATCCTATATCGAAAGGCCCTTCTGATTTTACAAGAAGGGCCTTTTTTATCCTTAAAAATTGAGGTCGATACAATGGCCTGAGTCAGGGGGAGTAATGGATGTTTACTTAGGATGCTGATCGCAGCGTGGAGTGTGGTGAGACGGAGTTTGCTCAGGAGGGTTATCTCTTAGCCCTCGCCCTCTTCTTGCCGTTGAAGCAACATGATCGTGATCAGATCGGGTAGCTCACGAACTCTGATAGGCTTCGTTAAGTAGGCATTACAGCCGGCATCAAGAGCTTTCTCTTCATCTCCCATCATAGCGTAGGCAGTGATAGCAATGATGGGCGTTCGACTGAACTCAGGGATTTCCCTGAGTTTCCTGGTCACCTCAAGACCACTCATTTTGGGAAGCTGGATATCCATAAGGATAAGGTCAGGACGTTCTTTCTCGGCTACTTCCAATGCTTCTTCCCCATCAGTCGCTTCGAGCAGGGTGTAACTCTCAGCACTGAGGGCCATTTTAATCAGTCTCATATTCTGAGGACTGTCTTCCACGATCAGTATCTTCTTGCTCATTGGTGGTGTACCCCATAAATAGAACTACGTGTGTAAGCTGAAAATGGGGCCAATGGTCTATTTGAGCTCTCTTTGCCATGCACCACGTGGGGTGCATGACTGGTCCTGAACCTTACATGGTTCAGGGAAACATAGCAATATTTATGTGGTGCACCATTGGCTATTCCTACTCTTTAGACGCCACTTCCTTTTCTGCGAGCGGTATGATAAAGCTAAACCGGCTTCCCTTACCATATTCACTTTCCACCCATATCTTGCCTCCGAGCAGTTCCACAAGTTGCTTGGTAAGTGCCAGCCCCAATCCTGTGCCCTGCTTCTTCTCTCCAGACCGAGTATCCAGTTGTATGAAAGGTTCGAATATGGAAGTCTGATCCTCCTTCCTGATGCCGCAACCATTGTCAACCATGCACACCTTGCAAAAATTGCCTTCCCTGCTGGTTTCAAGGGATAGCTTTCCGCCGTCAGGGGTAAACTTTATCGCGTTACTTAATACATTGAGAAGTATCTGCTTGAGTCGATTCCTGTCACCGTAAACTGGAGGTAAATCTTCGGCAATGCTGATAGCCAACTCGTGTCTACTATTATAGATCAAAGGTTTCACCGTCGTTACCGCATCATCAACAACATCAGCCATCACCAGACTTTCTGGCTTAATATCCATCTTTCCCGCTTCCACCTTGGACAGGTCAAGGATATCATTGATAAGGCTTAGCAGATGCTTACCGCTGCTCAGAATGTCTTCGAGACACTGCTTTTGTTGGTCATTGATTTTGCCGGCGATACCTTCGATCAACAAGTCAGAGAAGCCGATAATGGCATTGAGCGGCGTGCGCAGCTCATGAGACATATGAGCCAAAAAAACAGATTTTGCCTCAGTGGCTGTTCTTAATTGTCTATTGGCCTCAAACAGCAACTTGTTGGACCGTTGCAGGTCATCCACAAGCCTTTTGTTCTCACGAGAAAGCATCTGCTGCCTGAGGGAATTGACAATGGCGGTCTTCATTTCATCCATGTTAATGGGTTTAACAAAATAGGCATAGGCTCCCTCATT
>CAZFJD010000038.1:0-15101 GCA_964518775.1 uncultured Syntrophaceae bacterium | reverse complement strand
AAGCAGAATAGGAAGAAAGATATAAAAGATGGAAATGGCGTCCATCAACATTCCGGCAATCAGTAAGAGTAAATTTAAAAGCAAAAGAACAAGAATCGGGTTCGTTGTGAGGCCCAGAAGAGCCTTAGAGGCTCTTTCCATCACCCCAAGCGTGGAGCCCGTCCATGCAAATAGTCCGGCAAAGGCCACGACGCTCATCACGACGGAAGTGGAGACGGCAGAATCTCTCAAGACCTCATAAAGAACCTTTAGACTGAGATTTCGATAAATGAAGAGTCCAACGAAGAATCCATAGAAAACAGCTACCACCGCTGCCTCTGTCGGCGTAAAGATGCCTCCGTAAATTCCCCCGAGGATGATGATCGGTGCGAGAAGACCGAAAACGGCCTCTTTGGAGGCCTTCCAGATTTCAGCCTTCGTTCCCCATCGATCTCCTCCCCATCCATTCCTCTTTGAGATGAGATAGACTGGTAAGACTAAAGCCAACCCCATGATGAGCCCTGGGATGACGCCAGCAGCAAAGAGCCCACCGATGGAGGTTTCGGTGATGACCCCATAAACGACAAAAGCGACACTGGGAGGGATCAAGACATCGGTGGTAGCAGCAGAGGCCACAAGGGCTGCAGCAAAGCCCTTGTCATAGCCCCGATTGGCCATGGCAGGAATCATGACGGCTCCGATGGCCGCGGTGTCTGCAGGTCCGGTTCCAGAGATAGCTCCAAAGAGAACGCAACCAGCCACTGCGACAAGACCCAGACCTCCTGGCACTGGGCCAATGAGAAGATGAAGCAGGTTTACCAAGCGCCTGGAGATTCCAACCCGATCCATGAGAAATCCGGCCAATATGAAAAAGGGAATGGCCAGAAGAGGGAACTTTGCAATATTGGCAAAGATATTGGGTGAGACGACCGTGATTCCAAGGTGGTATTGCCAGAGAAAAACCAGGGCTGTAATTCCAACGCTGACAGCAATTGGAACTCCGATGAAGAGCAGGAGGAAGAAGAGAGCAAAGAAGAGGATACCCGGATCCATTAAACTCTCCCTATCTTTTGATACGTCCGACGTGCTCCTTGAATGATTCGAACGATGACCAAGACGCTCCACAACGGCATTCCGATAGTATACCACCATTGAGGAACTCCAATTCCCATGGAGGTGATCCTTAGGACGATTTCTTCTTTGATCTGGTAAATGGAAAAATAGATAAGAAATAGAAAAAGTGTGACTCCCAATCCAGCACTCACCCAAAGGAGAAACTTTTGGATTCCCTGTGGGAGCCGGTCAGTCATAAAGCTGAAACCCAAATGGGATCCCTCACGAAAAGCAACGGCAGCTCCGAGAAGTGTCAACCAGACAAAGAAACTCACCACGAGCTCCTCGGTGAAGGCTAAGGAAAATTTCAGGAGGTAGCGAGAGATTACATTGATAAAAGCGACGATCGCCATGACCGCAAAGAGAAAGGCGCAGAGGACCTCTTCGAAGTGAGCAATAAACCACCTCAATTTTTTCATCATCACGCACTCTTTGATGGGATAGGGACCGGAGCTATTACCCCCGATCCCTATATCCTAAATCCTACCCCTAAACCCAGCCCTTTTATCAAATATCTTATTTTGGGAACCAAATTTGCGTTCCAAATCTTCAATCTGAAATCTTCGATCTGCAATGTCAATCATTTGGCTCCCTTCACGATCTTTTCTGCTTCGCTGATCAGATCAGGGCCAACCTCTTTGTTCCATTTTTCATAGACGGATTTGGTCTTGGCCTTAAACGTTTCTAAATCTTTTGGCGTCAGCACAACAAGTTCCATCCCTTTGCTCTTCAACATATCAAAGGACTCTGTGCTACCTTCTAACCCTTTTCGGGCTTCCTTGATATCCCAAGCCATTGCCTCCTGAGCCGCCTTTGCAACAATGTCCCTGTCCTTTGGATCAAAGCTATCCCATGTCTGCTTGCTCACCCCTAAGATTAAAGGATCGATCGTATAGTGCCAGATGGTAATGTTCTTATGGAACTCCCACAACTTATACGGAGTGATCACGGAGATAATGGGATTTTCCTGTCCGTCAACGGTTCCTTGTTGAAAAGCAGTGAGAGCCTCAGCCCAGTTAATCGACATAGGATTGGCTCCGAGAGCCCTGAAGATGTCGATGAAGATGGGTGAGCCGACAACTCGAACCTTCAGGCCTTCGAGATCTTCAGGTTTTCGCACAGGCCGCTTAGAATTGGTCAATTCTCTGAAACCGTTCTCGCCCCATCCTAAACCGACCACTCCTCTTTCCTCGATGATTTTAAAGATCTTCTTTCCCGGTTCCCCAGCCTTGACGGCATCCAGGTGCTTGTAATCCGGGAAGAAGAAGGGTAGAGAGAAGAGATTCAACTCTTTGATCGTCGGAGACCAGTTAATGGTTGAGCCCACGGCAAAGTCAGCAATCGCTTGACGGGTGATGAGAAATTCATTGGTCTGCATGCCCGCAAAGAGCTGTCCGGCAAAGTAGCATTTGATATTGATCTTTCCTCCTGTTCGCTCCCTTACCAAATCAGCAAACTTCACGGCCGATTCTCCCCAGGGGCCTTTAGGCCCGACCACAAGGCTCAATTTATATTCTGGTTTGTAAGTTGCAGCACTCGCCTGGGTCGAAAAAATGAGTGCCAGACTTAATGCCGTCCAAAGAATCATTATTTTCTTTATCATGGTAAACCTCCTTTCAGCCTTATCCTTTTCCAAAACATTCTAAGATAGTAGTCATTGAAAACGCCCTCATCCATCAACGATCCATGCTCTCCTACTCACTCTCCTATTGAATCACCTCCTTTACCCCGTTAGAAATAATGCCCCGCTGCTCTGCAGCGGGGTTAGATTTTAGAATAATTCCGGCGGGGTTTAATGCCCCGTTAGAATTTCTAACGGGGTTTACTCCCCCTTCCCTTGAAGATATTCCAAGAATGATAAGATGTGAGGTATTATACATAGGGATCAAAAAATTGGAAGAATCTAACTTCGGTACAACACCTTCTTCACCGCCTCAATAATATCTTCCTCGTCAGGAATAACTGCCTTCTCAAGAGGTTCACTGTAAGGAATGGGAACATTTAAAGCCCCCACCCTTTGTATTGGTGCATCGAGGAAATCGAATGTTTCTTCCACAATAGTGCAAGCAATGTCTGCACCGATGCCTCCTCTACGACATCCTTCATGGACGATGACGACACGGTTGGTTTTCCGAACGGATTGCAGAAGAGTCTCAAGGTCTAAGGGGACGAGAGTTCTCAGATCGATTACTTCCAACTCAATGCCGTCGCCTGTCAGCTGGTCAGCGGCTTTCAATGCCTTCGTGACCATATAAGAAATCGCTATCACCGTGACATCCTTACCCTTCCTTTTGATATCGGCTTGACCAAAGGGAATGAGATATTCGTCCTCTGAAACGAAGCCCTTGGTTGCATACAGGAGTTTATGCTCGATGAACATCACAGGGTTGTCGTCTCTTATAGCAGTCTTAAGCAGACCTCTCGCATCGTAGGGCGTCGATGGCATCACAATTTTCAGACCAGGAATATGGAAGAAAAGGGCCTCAAGGGATTGGGAATGCTGAGCCGCATTTCCCCTACCCCCACCTCCCTGGGTTCGAATCACCAGAGGCACCTTCACTTTTCCTCCAGACATATACCTTATCTTTGCCACCTGATTGACAATCTGATCCATGGCGCAAGTCGCGAAGTCCACATACATGATTTCAGCCACTGTTCGGATTCCGGTCATGGCTGCTCCCAATGCAGAACCGATAATGGCTGATTCAGAAATTGGGGTGCTCCGAACCCGTTGTGGTCCAAACTCTTCCAGCAATCCTTTGGTCACTCCGAAGATGCCACCGTATCGACCGATGTCCTCCCCGATCAACATGAGCGAGGGATCCCTCTCCATCTCCTCTCTGAGTGTCATTCTTAGGGATTCAACAAAGGTAATTTCTGGCACTTCTTTCTTCCTTAGCAAGTTCGATCATTCAACGAATAAATCCTGAAACGCCTCTTCAGGTAAAGGAAGCGGACTCTCCTTTGCAAATTGAACCGCCTCTTCAATGGAGGCCTTTATGCCTGCTTCAATCTTTCTCTCTATCTCTTGGGTCATCATCTTTTCTTGGATAAGCCGTTCCTTGAACCTTTTGATTGGACAACGGTCCAACCATTGATCCATTTCTTCCTTCGGCCGGTAAGTCATTCCTCTTCCAGGGTCTCCGCTGAAGTGGCCAAAGAAACGATAAGTAACACATTCGAGCAGTGTTGGCCCTTCACCTTGGGTTGCTCTCTCTGCGGCCTCCTTCGTCTTTAAATACACCTCGACCACGTCATTCCCATCGATGCTCACCCCAGGGATGCCATAAGCTACCGCTCGATCTGAGATATGGGAAATCGCTATGGCCTCACGGATGGATGTTGAAAGGGCGTAAAGATTATTCTCACAAACAAATATCACGGGAAGCCTCCAGATGGCAGCGAGGTTGAGGCCTTCGTGAAAGGCTCCCTGATTCGATGCCCCATCCCCGAAGAAACAGGCAACGACTTGATCTGTGGCCCGATTTTGAATACTGATGCCAGCGCCCACAGCAATGGGAATCCCGCCACCCACAATGCCGTTGGCACCCAAGTTTCCGGCTTCAAAATCAGCAATATGCATGGAGCCTCCCTTTCCCTTACAATAGCCAGTCGATTTTCCAAGGAGTTCAGCCATCATCAACTTCAGATCAGCACCTTTGGCGATACAGTGGCCGTGCCCTCGATGGGTATTCACCATGAAATCGTTGGGTCGAAGGTTCAAACAGACACCCACTGAAACAGCCTCCTGACCAATGCACGAATGAATATTTCCTCGGATAAGGTTGTGTTCGAAGAGCTCGATGGCCTTCTCTTCAAACCTTCGGATTGTCAGCATCTGCTGATAGATCTTGAGACAGAGTGTTCTATCTAATGATTGGGCCATTGTTCCCTCTCGCATTCAACCCCGTTTAAATCAAGAGGAACGCAGGATTCTCCGTGAGTTTCTTGATGTGATTCAGAAAGAGTGCAGCTGTCGCACCATCGACAATTCGGTGGTCTGAGGATAGACTGAGCCAAGCCATGGGCCTGATTTTGATTTCACCTCCATGAACCACTGGTTTTTCAACTGCTCGACCCACTCCTAAAATAGAACATTCCGGCGGATTGATAATGGGATTGAACTTATCGATTCCGAGCATTCCCATGTTGGAGAGGGTGAAGGTTCCTCCTTGTACATCCTCCAAAGAGAGCTTCCCCTCTTTGGCTTTTTGTGTCAGATCTCTCATTGCCAGCGCAATTTCCGTCAGAGATTTTCGATCTGCATGATGGACGACTGGAACGATGAGGCCATCCTCAAGGGCAATTGCCACTCCTATGTTGATCTCTTCCATCAGATGGATCTGGTCCCCTTCGATCCGGGAGTTGATGATAGGATGATCCTTTAGAGCAGATGCAGCCACTCTAACGAAGATATCCGTAAGGGTCAATCTGACGTGGGACCGTTTCTCGATCTCTTCCTTTAACTGTTCTTGAAGTGACAAACATGCCGTCATGTCGACTTCTACGGAGAGGTAGAAGTGAGGGATATTTTGGAAACTTTCGGTCATCCGCTTCGCAATGATCTTCCGAATGCCTCTTAAGGGAATAAATCTCTCAGAGGGTTTCATCAATGGGGGAGGTACAACTTCCTTTGCAACAACCCTCTCTGCAGCCTTCATCACATCCACCTTGATAATCCTTCCTCCTGGGCCAGACCCCTCCAAAGAGGAGAGATCAATTCCTTTTTCTTGAGCCATCCTTCTGGCAATAGGGGAGGCAAAGATCCTTTTTGAAGGTCTCTCTGCTTCTTTTTGGACAGCGGCACGCATTGGCACCTCGATTGGAACTTCGGGTTGGATCGCCTCGACCTCGGGTAAGGCCTCCTTTTCCTCCGCAATGATGGCGATGGGAGTGGCTACTGGGACGACCTCGCCTTCGTGATGGAGGATCTTCCGAAGAATACCAGAAGCCGGAGCTTCATATTGAAAGTTGATCTTTTCTGTGATGATTTCAACAAGAGGTTTTCCCTTTTCAACATGATCCCCTTCCTGTTTGAGCCATCGCTCAATTGTCCCTTCTGTCATGGTAAGGCCCAATTTGGGCATGATGACCACTGTCGCCATAGGCTCCTCTCCCATCAGCCTTTCATCATATGGATCGCTTCCTCGTGCGTATCGAGGGCTGCCTCAAAGAAGGCCTCCGAAAAAGTAGGATGGGCAAAGATCATCTGTTTGATCTCTTCCACACCAATCTCGTGTTTCATCGCCATGGCCCCCAGATGGATGAGATCTGTTGCACGGGGCCCGAGGATATGGACCCCCAAGACCTCACCATACTTTTTTTCGGAGATGATTTTCACCATACCCTCTTGATCCCCTGTTGCGATCGATTGTCCAGAGGCCATAAATGGGAATTTCCCAACCTTCACTTCCCCCTCCTGGCTCTTCGCCTCTTCCTCTGTGAGACCGATGGATGCCGCTTCTGGATGGCAATAAATGCAGTTGGCAATCAGCCGGTAATCCATCTGGCTTTCTTTACCCAGAATATTCTCCATGGCAACCTTCGCCTCAGAGAATGCCTTATGGGCGAAGAATCCTTTTCCAACGACATCCCCTACTGCGTAGATTCCAGGGGAGGATGTCTTCATATGGGGATCAACAGGAACAAATCCTTCTTTTAGGGTAACCGAGGCCCTTTCAATATTAAGCCCATCGATATTTGCACGGCGATCGGCCACCATCAACAACCTCTCGAACTCCAACCTCTCTTTTTTCCCTTTATGGAGGACCTCGAGAACAAGTGGCCTGTTCTGTCCTAATGCTTCCGCAGAGAGGACCTCTGTCTCTGTCAATAGCTTGATCCCTCTTTTTGTCAACCATCCCCTGTATCGAACGGAGATCTCGCGGTCCATTTTAGGAAGTATCCGGTTCTCCTTTTCGAGGAGGGTCACTTTTACTCCGAAGGTATTAAAGAGAGTGGCAAACTCGAGACCGCGCCTTCCTCCTCCGACAATGGCCATGGTTAAGGGAAGATCTACCATTTTCAAAACATCGTCGCTCCCCATGACCCACCGACCGTCCCTTTTGACATTGTCTTCTTCTTTTGGCAACGCTCCGGTCGCAATAATGATTCGATCAGATTTTATCGTTTCCTTAACTCTGCCATCCTCTCTTACATCAAGGGTGTAGGGGGCAACAAATGAGGCTTCTCCTTCGATGAGTGTAATGCGGTCTCGATTCAGCAGATTCCGAAGTCCTGAAACGACTTGATCCACAGCAGCGCTCTTTTTTTCAAAGGTCTTCTTAAAATAAAGGATCCGGTCGCTATCATCCCTGGTCAATCCGGACTTCTCGAATGCTTCATAAAGAGATGCTTCTTGGAGGAGAGCCTTTGTTGGGATGCAGCCCCGATTGAGACAGGTTCCACCCAGTTCAGCTTTTTCGATGACAGCGGCCGATAACCCTTTTCGGGCTGAAAGAATTGCCGAGAGATAACCGCCCGGGCCGCTGCCGATGATGATCACATCAAAAATCTTTGGTCGAGTTTCCAAAACGTTCGCTCCTCTCAATTTTTCCTCATCGATAGGTCACCTGCTTTACGGCTGCGATGATGTCGTCCACTTTTGGAAGTACGAACTTCTCCAACGGTGGTGCAAAGGGTATAGGCACATCTTTCGCTGCTACACGAAGGATCGGCGCATCCAGATAATCGAAAAGATTCGCGCTGATCTTGGCTGCAAGCTCTGCACCGAAGCCGCCAGTGAGACAGGCCTCGTGAACAACCACTGCCCGATAAGTCTTCTTGATCGATTGCGCAATCGTGTCAAAATCGAGAGGCTTGAGAGTTCTAAGGTCGATCACCTCCGCTTCAATATCGATCCCAGCAAGTTCTTTAGCTGCTTCCATGCTCAGATAGAATCCCGAGCCATAAGTCAGGAGGGTGACATCTCTCCCGGGCCGTTTGATGGCAGCCTCACCTAAGGGAAGAAGATATTCGCCTTCGGGAACAGGGCCTTCCTTGGCAAAAAGTCTCTTGTGCTGAAAGAAGATAACCGGGTCATCATCGCGGATGGCAGCTTCTAGAAGTCCTTTCACATCAGCTGGCTCGCTGGGCACAACCACTTTCAGTCCTGGGGTATGAATGAACCAGCCTTCTAAAGATTGAGAGTGGTGTGCGGCAGCACTCAATCCTGCACCATCGGGTGCCCAAATGACCAGTGGAACTTTGACTTGTCCGCCAAACATATAACGTATCTTGGCCGCCTGGTTCGCAATCTCATCCATGGCGCAGGTGACAAAGTCAGCAAAATGCATATCGACGAACGGTCTCATCCCCGTGAGGGCAGCACCCAAACCAGCGCCCATGATGCATGTTTCAGAAATAGGAGTGTCGATCACGCGGCCGGGAAACTTCTCAGGGAGGCCTCGGAACTGACCAAAGATGCCACCGTGGGCGACTAAGTCTTCACCAATCACAAATACCGTCTCGTCCCGAGCCATCTCTTCAGTGAGGGCTTCAGCAATGGCCGCAGAACAAGTGATGATCCTTTCTGGCATAAATTTTCTTCCTTAAATTCTAAATCCTCCCTAACCCCCCATTAGAAAAGGGGCGAACGGGGGGATTTTATGGTCTGACCCATAAGTCATCAAGTGCTTCTTCAGGCCTTGGCCACTCACTCTCCTCAGCAAATAAGACAGCTTCTTTTAGCTCTTTCTCCACCTCGACGTCGATCTCTCTCTGCAATTCACTTGTCAAGACCTTTTTCTTCCTCAGAATCGTAGCAAACCGAACAAGAGGATCGTTTTTCTCTTTCCATTCAGCCACCTCAGCCTGATCTCGATATTTCTGCGGATCGCCCTCGAAATGGCCGCGAAGGCGGTAAGTCTTGTTTTCCAAGAGGGTTGGCCCTTCACCTCGACGAGCTCGGGCAACCGCGTCAGAAGCAGATTGCCGCACAGCCAGAACATCATTGCCATCCACACTGACCCCTGGCATGTTATATCCCTTTGCTCGAACTGCAATATCTGTGATGGAGCAGGCATAGGAGGTCCTTGTGGTCGATGCGAAGCAATTGTTCTCGCAAACGAAGACGATGGGAAGCTTCCAGATAGCGGCCATGTTTAACGCCTCGTGGAACGGACCTCGGTTTGCGGCACCATCTCCAAAGAAAGAGACGGCCACTTGATCTGTGCCCCGGAGTTTTATGGAAAGACCGGCCCCAACGACGATGGGAAGACCTCCTGCCACTACCCCATTTGCTCCAAGGATACCCAAGGAGAAGTCTGCAATATGCATGGAGCCGCCTTTTCCCCTGCAATATCCTGTCTTGCGACCCATCAGTTCGGCGAACATCTTCTTGAGGTCTCCACCTTTCGCGATGACATGGCCATGGCTCCGGTGGGTCGCGGTAATGTAATCATCTGGCCGAAGTACGGAACAGACACCCACGGATGACGCCTCCTGACCGAGGGAGAGGTGAATAAAACCAGGAATCTTTCCCGCAGCGAACATCTCGCCGGCCAAGGTCTCAAATTTGCGGATGGTCACCATTGTTCGGTATAAGGATAGGAGAGTTTTGACATCATCGGACATAAAGATGCTCCTCAAGCTCTATATTTCATGCTTAAAAAAGATGATCTTATCTTTCATTGATTTATCGATACCTACCTCTGTGCGAAAGAATTGTCAATAAAATATTTTGAGGAGGAAGGATAGCCTTAGAGCAGAGGGATGAAAGCATTCGAAAGGCTTTGGATTGTGCTTCCGACAGGCTTACCTGTTATTCCATCTATGATCAAGGTGATGAGGAAGGTAATTGCTACCAGAGTTATAAAAATAAAAAGAGCGATATCATGGTAATGATAAAACTTCCCAACCCATTGGGCCGTTTTGTAAAAGGAGGTGTTTTCATAAAATTGGCTTAATGGAGTCTTCTCCCTTTTTGAATAATAGAGACTATTAACCCCTGAGAGGAGGATGAGAAGCCTTGAACCAAAGTAGAAAAGGAAGACGACCACTCCAATAGAGATAGCAAACTGCGAAGGAAGATTGAAAAAGATGGCAATATAGTAGGCGAGAAGACCGTACAGGATCCCTCCAATGATTGCTAATGGGATCCGAGTGGAAAGGGAATTGAAAAAATTCATACCCTCTTCTCAACCATCTTTTTGTACCTCAAGAGATTCGCGAGTGTTTTGGCAGCCCTCTCCGGGGTGGGATAGTTTGGGATTCCTGATTGTTCAAGCCTTTTGATCTCCTCATCCCAGATCCCCTTGGGGGCGGAGGTGCAGCAGATCACCGGCTTATTTTCCTTCCTATGGAGGAGCAGATCAGATAGAGTCCCCACAGCGCCTCGATTGGCCGAAGCGAACATGATACAGAGAACGATGGCATCAATCTTATCGTCCTCCAGAACGGCTTGTACAATCCCCTTGATTGCATTCGAATCGTACCAGGCAGGTCCCATATCGACAGGGTTTGTCCTGATGGCGAGAGGTGGAAGAAGTTCTTCAATCCTCTTTTGCGTGGCAGGAGAAAATGTGGGAAGGGCTAACCCTTCTGTCTCACAGACATCACAAGCAGCCATCCCAGGTCCTGCTTGACCAGAGAGTACAGCGACGTTGTCTCCCCCTGGAAGCGGAGATATGGCTAATCCCTTTGCCGTATCAAGAAGCTCTTGTGAGCTTTGAACTGTTAGAACCCCTGATTGTCTGAATGCTCCTTCATAGATCCGATGCTGCCCTGCAAGGGAACCGGTATGAAATTGAGAGGCAAGATCGCTTGTGAAAGACCGTCCCACTTTGTAAGCAATGATCGGTTTTTTTTCTCTTACTTTTTCGGCCACCTCCATCAATCTCCTGGGATCATCGATCCCTTCGAGATACATAGCGATCACCTTCGTTTCAGGATCTTCGGCGAGATATTCCACCATATCGGCAAAATCCACATTGCACCGGTTCCCTAACCCGATAATTTTGCTTAGTCCGACTTGTCCGCTCATCGATAGAAAGGCCATCAAGTGAGACATCCCGCCGCTCTGGCTAACGAAGCTGATCCCTCCTTTCTCAACCAAAGAAAACTCCGGAGTAAAAGATGCATTAAGAGGGAGATGAAGGTTAACAACTCCAAAGGTGTTTGGGCCGATGATCTTAATGTCGAATCGATTTGCCAGCTCTGTAATCTCCCTCTGCAACGTCTCTCCTCGCTTATCTTCGATCTCCTTGAATCCTGCTGTAATGAGAACGATTCCATAAACATCCTTTTCTTTACACTCTTTGATCGTCTTGGGAACTTGGTCGGCCGGAAGAACGATGATGGAAAGGTCAATAGTTTCAGGGACCTCCAGGAGAGAAGGGTAAGTCTTGATTCCTAAGATTTCAGTTTTCCCTGGATTGATCGGAAAAATCTTGCCTGGATATCGGCCCTCGGTTAGGCTTCTCATGACGTGCGATCCAAGTTTTCCTGGGTTGTCGGATGCGCCGACAACCGCTACGGACCTCGGATTGAAGACGGCTTGTATTCCCACTGGTTTTCCTCCCATCTCAGCAGTTTACCCCGTTAGACGAAGAATATATGGTGCTCAAAGAATTTTCAATCCAACCATTACTGTTCCAACAGGAGGCGGCTCAACTTCTCTTTGTCGATGCCCAGACGCTCCCAAGCTTCGATGTAGACCGGGTTTCCTTTCTCGTCGCAAGGATCGATCAAAACTTTTCTCAAGAAGAAGAGGGAGTTTTTTGTATGGCAGTCTTTACAGCCTTTCGAACCGATGACATTCTCTCCTGACATCACATTGTGGCTGATGGAAAAATCGAGGAGTTCGGCCTGCCCTGCACCATTACGGTGCGGGGCCTGATCGTGTTTGATCTTCTCTACTGCTCCTTTCTTATCCAGATGGTAGAGGAATCCTCCTTTGATTAAGACCGGATGGATGGCCACCGGGTTTCCAAATTTGTCCTTTGACTTGAGCGCATCCAGAAAGCTCTTGATCTCTTCGAGAGAATTGACTTCAGGGATTCCGTCTCCATCGTCGTCTTTAAGAGCGGGTTTGGTCAACTCCCGCACCTTCCAAAGAGGGATGGGCTTCACCACATTCGCCTTTTCGTCCAAATCTCCCCAGTAGATGACGATCAGGGATTTGACAGGGATGATTTTACCTTTGAATTCTCTGATCGCAGGATACCAAGCCGTTGGGCTCATTCCTAGGACCGATCTTTTGGGATCTAAAGGGTCGTTGGAGAGAAATTTTGACGTTTCATAGACAGTTGTCGACCCAGTTGAGGCATGGTCATAGACAAGGTCGGCCGAAGCGAGTTGAAAGGGGATATGGCAAGTTTGGCAAGCCAGTCTTCTCATGTGGCGGGGTGAGAAGGGATGTCTATATCTCGGTGCTCTCTTGTCCTTTCCTCTATAATGGCAGCCCTCACAAGGATGCATGGTGTTGTCGAGGTCGTCCCGTACAGACTCCTGCAAAGTATTCCCTTTGGCGAAGTTATGCTCCTTATCACTGGGGTGGCAAGAAACACAGTCCATGCCCTTTGCCTTATGGATATCTGTCTCAGGGCTCCACTGACGGCCTCTCTTTCTTCCATCGGAGACGGCATGGCAGAACCAGCAATTTTCGTCAGGAGGTCTCCTGACGATCTGAAGATGGATGTTATCAAATTCCGCGCTCTCTTTTTTAGAATAGTCCACCTTCAGCTCATCCACCTTCGGATTTCCATACCCATCCTGAGAAAGTTTTATGTGTGCCCATCCACCCCCTACCGTTGGTCCGTATTTGAAGAACCTTCCTCTTAAAGCGGCTCCACGTTCTTTCCATTGATACCCTTTCAAGTGGCAGAGGAGACAATCGGCCTCGCTCACACCGCTAAGATCCCAGGGAGCTCCATAACCGATATCTCCCATGCTGTAAGGGGTATAATCACCATCTAACAAATAGCTTTCCTCAAGGAGTTCATAGCCGAATTTTTTGGTTTCCTCATTGTAATAGAGATTTCCTCTACGGTCATACTCCGCCCACCCCCCTCCTGGATGGCAGGGCCCACAATTCTGAACGAAAAAGAAGGAAGATTTATCAATCTCAGGGGGATGCTGATTGACCTTCTTAGCCAACTGGCTCGAGTCGAAAGAAGCCAGGCAATGCTTCCCATACATTCCTGAGGAGAGGTTCCAGGGGTATTTTTGATCGAAGCCATCACGGATGACAATCTTCCTGGTTCCATCCGTTCGACCTTGTTGGAAGTGGTAGCCATTAGCGATACGGTCATAGTCGTGGCAAGCACCGCATGTCTTCTTAGGGCTGTAGGGGATGTTGCTCTCGACGGTCAGAGGATTCCCATCGATTCCAATGAGAACAATTTTTTCATGGAGCGAGATCTGAGAGGGAATTGAAGATGGATTGAGCAGAAAAAGAAGAAGGATGGATGAAAGCGGTAAGAGGAGTCTTCCAGAATTTTTCAGAAGGGTTCACCTCCTCCGATAGTATATTTTGAATCGAGGTTCGGGGCAAGAGGTTAATTCTTCTGAAAAGATTCCTAAGCCTTCTCGGCTTTAAGTTTAAAACAGTCCTGGAGGACCTCTACCACTGCCCGACCAAATTCAGGTGTGTTGATATGGGTATCTACCTCCACGATGCCGATCTCCGGGTCTAAGTCTCTTTTCAGTTCGTCGATAAAGGCTTTGTCGGCCACGGGATCATATAGGGCACCGCCCTCCACGCTTAGAGAGGAAAATCCCTTTTTGGGGAGAATGAACTTTATCAATTTCTTATTCTTGTATTGATTCAGCTTTTCGGCAACAGCCTTTGCGATGATCCCCATCTCCTCGATACTCGTCCTCGCTTGAACCCTCATCGCGTCTTGGATCAAGAGCTTTCTTTCGGCTAATTTCCGAGAGACCCAGAGGGGGTCGCCCTTATCCTTTCTCTCAATCGGGCCACAACTGATCATGTCGAAACCACAGGGAGCAAGGATGTAGGGAATACTCTGATCACTGGCTCCCTCGAGCCGGTCCGGTCCTGAGGCTCGGTTTCCTCCGAAGAGATATTCGCTGAAACTTGCTGGGACAAGGTCAATAAATGCCTCAAAGAAGCCCTGACTGACAAGATCCTTTCCCGCCCTGTCACCTAACCCTGTGGCATGAAAGGAGACGAGGTCATAATCTTTTTCTAAAAGTTCCCTCACATAATGAGCTCCCTTGTCACAGAAACCAAATTCGGTAAGAGCGATCGAGGGTTTTTCTTCTCTTTGAGGAGGTTCAAAGCCCTCGATCATTCCACAGATCGCATTGGCTCCATTGAGCGCGAGAGTTCTCACCAAAGGATTGAGGCCTACAGTATCGACCACCGTATGCATGACTGTGATATCTCTGAGGCCAAAATATTCTGAAAGTCTACCGGCGTAGGCAGGCATGGCAGCAACGCTCGAAATGAGGAACTTGGGCACGCCAAAGGGCAATGCCCTCATTGCATTAATAGAAAGAAAAGTCCCTGTCATGCCTGCTATAGCGATCATCCCCTTAAGCTCGGCCGCTCGGTGAAGCTCCAAGACTTTCCTGGTCAGACCCTCTGCCATGACGGAAGTTGCCTTATCCCTCTCTTTTGCGAGCATGCCCCTGATTTCTTCAATCTTCATTCCACCGAGTTGCGCAATCTCATCACAACTGAAATCTGCCTTCAAGGCTGATTTGAGTGCGCCTGTCCCAATGCTCACATCGATCAGGATTGCTCTGTGTCCCCGGCGCTCGATCTGTTCTTTGATCAGCCTGAGCGCCTCTTCCCTTTCATCTAACATTCCAACGATGACAATCGACATCTCTTTTTATTCTCCTCTGCTCCGATCACAGACCATATTCCTTCCAACGACCTTGAACCTTTTTTACCATTTCTTCATCCAGTTTGATTTCTATAGGCTTACGTTCCCATTCATATGGGACGCAGGCATCCATTATGATTCGGGAGACAATCTCTCGGGATTCAATGGGAAGGGCAGGATCGAGCGGGGTGGAACGCCCCCGTTTGATAATCT
>CAZFJD010000037.1:0-15243 GCA_964518775.1 uncultured Syntrophaceae bacterium | reverse complement strand
CGCCTACGAGGAAGTCCACCTTCTCTTTCAGGATGAGCTCTCTCGCCACTCGAGTGGCTTCTTCTGGGGATCCCCCGCAATCTCGAACCACGAGTTTTACAGGCCGGCCTAAAAGCCCTCCCTTATCATTGATCTCTTTGACCATCATCTCGGCTCCCTTGGCGCTCGGCTCGCCGAAGAGGGCTCCTCCTCCGGAGAGAATCATCGGAAATCCAATAACGATCGGCTTTTCTGCTGCGCTGGCAGCCTGAACAAAAAACACCCCCATTGTGACTAAACTGAAAACCATCCATAATCCCAAATATCGTCGCATATTCGTCCTCCTTTCTCAAAAAGATTAGCTAAATTTCCCCTTCCTCTTTTCTATCCCTCCCTTCCTTCCCCATCAAAAAATTTCTATACCGATGGCGTCCTTTTGTCAATACCTTTTCGTCTTAGGTTGCGGACATAAAACGTTCGCTTCGCTACATTTTTTTCTTGACCTTTATCCTTTTTTTCTTTTATACTCCCACTACCCTGAAGGGAATTCTTTAAAATCCAATTTTAAAAGGAGGAAAAAATATGGCCGAAAGGAAGCCCCTCACCAAGTCACAGATCGTGAGTCACTTTGCCAAGAAGTTTGATCTCTCCAAAAAGGCCGCTGCCATGATCGTCGAAGAGGTAGCTGCATTAGCGATTTCCGAGACGAAGAAAGCGGGAGCTTTCACACTTCCAGGCATCGGCAAGCTCGTCATTTCGAGTCGTAAGGCACGGATGGGTTTCAACCCAGCAACGGGTGAGCAGATTAAGATCCCTGCCAAAAGAGTGGTGAAGATGCGTCTTGCCAAGGCCTGCAAGGAGGCGATCATCCCCAAGAGGTAAGTTGCTTTTCTCCATCAATGAGGAAAGGGGCGGGCGAGGTAGAAACGCCTGCCCCTTTCTTTTTGTCTTTATGGTTGGATCAGAATCAACAGGATGGCTCATCAGGTTAGATTTAGTCCGAGATATTGATCGATGATCCTTGTAAACATCTCAACGCCGAAGGGCAACACCTCCTCGTCGATATCGAAGAGACTGCTGTGATAGGGATGGAGGATCCCTTTCTCTTCGTTTCGACATCCCAAGCGGAAATAGGATCCAGGACATTTCTCAAGGTAATAAGCAAAATCCTCCGCTCCCATCGAGGGCTTCAAGACCTCCACATTCTCCTCTCCGATCCCTTTTGAACAGGCGGAGGAGACGAGCTTCGTCATCTCCCAATCATTCACCAAAACGGGATAGCCATATTCGAATTTGAACTGACATTCCATCCGGAAGGATTGAACAATACCCTGGGTCACCTGTTCGATTCGGTTCTTCAACTCCTCCCGAACCTGGGAATCGAGAGAACGCACCGTTCCCAGAAGTTCCACCTCATCTGGGATGATATTGAATGCTGTTCCACCACTCACCTTGCCGATAGTGATCACCGCACTCTCCAAGGGATTGATATTTCGACTGACAATGGAATGAATTTGCGTGATGAGATGACCCGCGGCAAGAATCGGATCTTTTGTAACATGAGGGGAAGCTGCATGCCCGCCTTTACCTATGATCTTGATGGTAAATCGATCTGCCGAGGCCAATCCCTCGCGCTCATAAACTCCAACCTTTCCAATAGGTAGAAAAGGAAAGACATGAGCTCCGAAAATTGCATCGACCTTTGGATTTTCCAATGCCCCCTCTTCCACCATCACCCTTCCACCTCCGCCACCTTCCTCAGCGGGCTGAAAGATCCATTTAATGTTCCCCTTCACCTGATCTGGAATCGACGAGAAGAACTTTGCTACACCCAAAAGTATGGTCACATGAGCATCGTGGCCACAGGCATGCATCTTCCCTTTGACCTTTGAAGCATAAGGAACTTGATTTGCCTCATCCATTGGGAGGGCGTCCATGTCCGCACGGATGGCAACAGTCTTTCCGGGTTTTTTGCCATTGAGGAGACTCACTACCCCGGTCTTTGCCACCCCTCTTTTGACCTCAAGCCCGAACTTCTCAAGCCATTCAGAGACCAATCTTGATGTCTCAGTCTCTTCAAATCCAAGCTCTGGATGCATGTGTATCTTTCTTCGAATCTCCACCAACCAATCCTTCATATCTTCGATCTTCCCTTTCAACTCAACTCCCATGACGATCTCCTTTAAAGAAATAGGTGACTCTGCTTGAACCCCTGCCTGCCGGCAAGCAGGCGGTAGGCAGGCTGGAATCCTTGACCCCTTAAATCTTCTCATGAATAAAGATGGCAGTTCACCTGGCTTCCGTCAGAAAAATATTGAGTTGAGGGTTCTGCTCCTTCACAGATGGCTCCCATCTTTTCTGGACATCGGGTGTGGAAACGACACCCCGGGGGAATACGGGTTGCGCTTGGGATGTCTCCTTCAAGAAAGATCATCTTCTCCGGTTGCTCGGCCCGCGGAAGAGGTACAGCCGAAACAAGGGCCTTCGTATAAGGATGTTTCGGGGAGGAAAAGATTGATTCCGCTACTCCCATCTCAATGATTTTCCCAAGGTACATCACCCCCAACTTATCGCAGATATAACGAATCACAGCCAGATTATGAGAGATGAACAGGTAGGTCAAATTCATCCTCTTTTGAAGAGATTCTAAAAAGTTGAGCATTTGAGCCTGGACGGAGACGTCCAGGGCAGAGGTCGGTTCGTCTAAGATGAGAAGCTTTGGATGGAGTGAAAGGGCCCGAGCAATCCCAACCCTCTGCTTCTGCCCGCCACTCAATTCGTGGGGGTAGCGAAACATGTGCTCTCTTTTCAATCCGACGATCTCCAACAACTCCCTTACACGCTCACGAAGCCTCCTCCCCTTCATCCCCTCATGAATGATTAACGGTTCGGAAATGCTTTGGGAGACCGTCTTCCTTGGATTTAATGAGGAGTGAGGATCCTGGAAGATCATCTGCATATTCCTTCTCATCTCTTTGATCTCTAAGTCTGAAAACTGACAAATGTCCTTCCCTTCCAATAGGACCTCTCCCTCGGTAGGTTCTGTCAGCCGGAGGATGGCTCTTGCAACCGTCGTTTTCCCCGAGCCCGATTCTCCCACCAGACCGAAGGATCCTCCTTCCTTTACAAAGAATGAGATTCCATCGACTGCCCTGACACTGGCCCCTCTTCCTTGAAGGAACCCCTTCCTAAGAGGAAAATATTTCTTTAAATTTTTCACTTCCAATAAAGGTTCGGCCATCTCCCATCCCATCGCAACGCAGCCGGAGCCTAAGGAGTTGCTGAAAAATCCGAATTTCGAATATCGAAACTCGAAACAAATTTAAAATTCAAATGATCAAATTCTCAAAACATAGTCCACTTTTTCTCTCGAGTTTCGGTCATTCGGATTTGTTTCGGATTTCGTGCTTCGAATTTAGAATTTCCAGCGCACAATACATGGAATAACCAATCACACAATTGCCACTTTTCACAAGGCTCGATTCATCAGTGGCTGAGCAGGTGGCAGCTCACCCAATGACCCTCTTCGAACTCGATCCATGAAGGCTTCTCTTCTTGACAAATATCCATACTTGAAGGGCAGCGAGGATGAAATCGACATCCGGGAGGCGGCTCGATCAGATCAGGAATGACACCCTTGATCGCCTGAGCCTCGCCTTCCCTTTTTGAGAAAGTCAGGATGGAATTGAGAAGCCCTTGTGTATAGGGATGAAGAGGTCTTTTGAAGAGTTGAACCGTAGAACAGTTCTCAACGATAGTTCCCGCATACATCACAGCAATCCTTCGGCACACCCTGGCCACCACACCGAGATCATGCGAAATAAGAAGTACGGAATGGCCATGTCGTTGGACCAGTTCATTGAGGAGCCTTAGAATCTGTGCCTGGATGGTCACATCCAAAGCGGTTGTCGGTTCATCCGCAATCAGGATTTGAGGAGAACGGGAGAGAGCCATGGCAATCAGGACCCTCTGCCTCATCCCACCGCTGAATTCGTGCGGGTAGGATTTGATTCTGACCTCTGGTTCCGGGATTTTTACTTCTCTTAATAGTTCGATCGCCTTCACGAACGCCTGTTTTCGATCAAATCTCCTCCCTTGAGCGCCTGAACCATCACCTTTCTCGAGGGTAAGGATCACATCCACAAGTTGTTCCTCAATGGTGAAAACAGGATTGAGAAACGTCATCGGATCCTGAAAGACCATAGCGATCCTTTTCCCACGGATCCCTTTCATTTCCTCTTCTGATTTCTGAAGCAGGTCTTCACCTTCAAATAGAATCTCTCCGGAAACAATTCTTGCAGGAGGAATCGGTAGAAGTCTAAGGACGGCCTTTGCTGTAATTGACTTTCCACAACCTGTCTCACCGACCAGGCCTAAGGTATCTCCTCTTCCCAGAGTGAGATGAATTCCATCCAAGACACGAGAGATCCCTTCGAAGGTATCGAATTCAATTTTGAGCTCCCTGATTTCCAAAATGGGTTTCATCTGATCTGACTCCGGCTTTGTGGGTCAAGAATGTCCCTGAGGCCATCGCCCAGAAGATTGAAACCTAAAACTGTGATGAGGATGGCCAATCCGGGAAAAGTGGCCATCCACCAGCGATCCGGTAAGTAGTTCCTGCCGACGGAGATCATTGCCCCCCATTCGGGTTCCGGGGGTTGAGCCCCAACACCGATGAAACCAAGGTTCGCCGCAAAGAGAATCGCCATCCCCATATCCATGGATGCTTTGACGATGATGGGGGAGGCACAGTTGGGAAGGATATGCCAAAAAATGATACGAAACCTTGATGCTCCGAGCGATTTCGCAGCCTCCACAAACGATTCCTCTCTCAAAGAGAGGGTCTTCCCCTGAACCAGTCGCACGTAACCAGGCCACCAGACGATGGAGAGGGCGATCATCGCATTCGTGATCCCCGGGCCCAACGCTCCCACGATCGCTAAGGCGAGGAGAAGTCCTGGAACGGAGAGAAAGATATCCGTTACCCGCATGATGACCTCATTTAACCACCCTCCCACATAGCCAGCGATGATCCCTAAAGGAACACCGATTCCCATGGCCACAAAGATAATGATGAGTCCGATCTGCAGGGAGAGCCGAGTTCCGATGATGATCCTCGAATAGATATCCCTTCCCACCTCATCGGTGCCAAAGGGATGGGTTGAAGAAGGGGCCTTGAGCTTCTGATCCATGTGGATCGCACCTCTGATATCCCCTGGATGTGTGATAATGATTGGACCGATCAGGGCAATGAGAAGGAAAATAGCGACAAGAATGAATCCAATCACGGAGAGGGGACTTCGACTCAATGTGTAGATCGTGAGCTTGAGGCCTCTGATCTGGCTCTCCCTCTCCTCCTTCCATTGTCTCAAGGTGAGTGCAAACTCCTTCATCGGATCATCCCTTGTCACCGAATCATTAAGTCATTCAATCTGCCTACTGCCTTCTGCTTTCTTTTACTCATATCTCACTCTTGGATCCAGGAAGCCGTATCCGAGATCGACCAGGAGATTGGCAATCATAAAGTTGAGACCCAATACGATTGTAACGGCCATGACAGGTTGGAAATCAGAATAAACTGCAGCTCCCACTGCATAATTCCCTATTCCAGGCCAATCGAAAACGGTCTCAACCAAGATCGTCCCTCCCAGCATCCAACCGTACCTCAGTCCGATCATTGTCAAAGTTGGGATGAGGGCATTCTTCAAAGCATATTTGAGAATAATGAGACGGTCTGAAATTCCTTGAGCCTTTGCATTGAGGACAAAATCCTTATGAAGAACCTCCAGCATCTCAGCCCGATTGATCCGGGTGATACTGGCCAATGCTGGAAAGGAGAGGACAAATGCCGGAAGGAGAATGTGGGAGAGCGCATTTTTGAAGACCGTCCAGTTGCCTGTAATCAAACTATCGATGAGGAAAAAACGGGTGATGGATAATGGGGGGTCCACCATCGTATCGAGCCTTCCTCCGATGGGGAGAAGGTGAAATTTTGCAGCAAGAAGGAGTTGAAGCATGATCCCCATCCAGAACATGGGAACCGCAACTCCTGTGACGGAGAAGAATCGGGCGCTGTGATCAATCCAGGTATCTCTCCAAACAGCTGAAAGAATCCCAAAAAGGATACCGAAAACGATGCCAAAGCCTATAGAGACAAAGACCAATTCAAAGGTGGCGGGCAGAAAGAGTCTGATGTCCTCCCATACCAGATGACGCGTCCGGATCGACCTACCGAAATCGCCTTTGATCAGACCCTTCATATAATAGACGTATTGGATGATGAGAGGTTGATCCAACCGGAACTCTTTTCGGATCACCTGAACCATCTCTTCGGTAGCATCGGGACCTGCAGCCAGTTTTGCTGGATCGCCTGGTGCAATTCTCGAAACACTAAATACGATGACACTTAACCCAAAGATAGTGATCACCATAAGAAAAAGGCGCTTAAGAATAAAACCCTTCATCCCTTATTCATCTCCTTACAAAATTCGGGGAGGGTTCTATTCTCTGAAGAATCGAAGCTCCTCCCCTTCTGTAACAATTTCCCCCACCTTGTTCCTCCCCCCTGCCTACCGCAGGCAGGTACTTCCGGGGGAGGAGTGGAGGGGTGCGTCGACCCATCAATCTTCAATGTAAAGAGGGTAGATATCGATCTCACCTGTAAATCTCATCGGTGAGAAGACAAAGCCCTTCACATGCTTCCTGAAGGCCCATCTCCGATTAAAGAGCATTCCAAATAGTTCCGGAGCATCTTCCATGACCGTGACCTGGATCTGTTCATAGAGTTTCTTTCTTGTGGGCCAGTCAACAGTGAAACGGGCCTTCTCAATAAGGTCCCAAACCTTCTCATTTTGATAGAAATGGGAACCGTAGTATTTTCCCCAAGAGACTTTGTGATACTGAATGGCAACCACATCGGGATCATCCATGATGGGTGTTGTGAAGACGGCCATCAAATCAGGAGAGGTCTCTATCTTAGACCCCCTTGCCACCATCATCGGCCACACCAGGGGGACCATCTTCAATTTGATCCCCAATTGGGCCAGGTTATCCAATAAGACTAAACCGATCAATCTCTCCTCTTCCAGACCTGAAACATAGACATATTCAAGCTCAAATCCACCACTGGGATATCCAGCCTTAGCGAGATACTCCTTTGCCTTCTTCATATCCTGACGATAGACATTGGGTACAGGGATGTAACCCTTCATCCCTGTTGGAAATGGACTATCTTCGAGGATCGCATTCCCATTATAGATTTTAATCATCGACGGATAATCGAAGGCATAACAGATGGCCTTCCGTATGTTGATGTCTTTGGTGTAACCCTTTTGAGTATTCATCTTAAGTCCAAAAGTCGTCCAACCCGGATCGTTCGTGACATAGATTTGGGGATGTTTTCCCACTGCATCGAAGTCATCGGAATTAAGGCCTGATAAACCATCCAACTCTCCCTTCTCAAGGGCCATCCTCAATGAGGCTGATTCCCGAATGATCTTGTAGATAAATCCGTTGATGTGTTTCGGATTCTCCCATCCCTTCCAGTAATCTTCGACTGCTTCCAATTCATAAAGGACGCCATGTTCCCACCTCTTCTGCCGGAAGGGACCGGATCCTGCCGAATGATCCTTCATCCACTCCTGACCCAAATCACCTGCCTTCTCATTAGCCATGACCACTTTGGGATTCATAATGTACCACCACGGTAAAGCCATCTCAAAGGCAGCGTAAGGGGTCTTGAGATTGAACTCGATGGTATGGTCATCGATCACGCGAATCCCGTCTTTATCGAGAAACTCCATCAGCATCCAGGCGGGCCCCTTCTTAATGGTAAGGGTCCTCTCAAAAGACCATTTGACCTCATGGGCCGTCACTGGGTCCCCGTTGTGAAATTTCGCATTCCGGACGAGCTCGAAGGTCCACTTCTTTCCGTCTGCTGACTTCTTCCATGATTTGGCCAACCAAGGGATGAGCTTGGGTGGATTTCCTACATACTTCAACAGGGCATCGTAAAGGGCCTGCTGAAGCATCCGGGTCGACCAATCATAATGTTGACTTGGATCGATATTGGGAGCAGCCTGCCTCTCCCCATAGACAAAGATCTTCTTCCCATCCCTCTTCTCATAGCCGTAAGCCGATGTCCCGGCCAAAAAAGTGACGATAATGACCGATATAAAAATCACCCATGAATATTCTTTCACCTTCATTCTTAACCCCTCCTTTCCAACCTATTTCAGATTTAAGATTTCTGATTTCCAATTTAAATTTTGAAATTTGAAATTTTGGTTCCAGTCACCCCCTTTCTGTCAAGTGAGGAGTTCTTTCAATGTCCTTGCCACCAAAGAACGGGCCAAGACCGTGGGTTTCCCTGTGATTTCCTTTACCTTCTCTTTCATCGGCTGCGTATAGCCCATACAGTGCATGACAACCACATGAGGGTCTGCCTTTCTTAATTCTTTTGCAGCCAATGCCACTTCGTCTTTCTGCGCATAAGGTGAGGCCGCCTTAATGATCATCTCCCCTTTTAGCCGATAGTACTTTTTCCTCGCCTGTTCAATCTGATCCGAAAGGGGGATCAGGAGTCCTATTCGCTCATTCTCGCCATGAAGGGCCAGGACAAAATGATCCAGAATCTTTTGTGACTCGATGAGAAGCTTCTTCGAAGAGAATGGGGGGAATCTTCCCGTACAGAGAAAGAGGAGTATATCGGCACCTTTCTCTGTTAAAAGATCGATGCACTTTTGGACTCTGGGGAGGACAAACCTTTTGGCGACGACGACCTCTGTCCCGTCAACCATTCGAGTACAGAGGATGTAATCCCCCCTCTTTGGGTAAAATCCCCTCACCTCATCCAAAGTCAGACCATCCAAAGCTCCCGCTTCGAGAATCTCCACTCCGGAACCCAACACTTCGACCATCTCTGGGACAAGATCCACCCGGGGTGATTGACCGATGGTGATCATTCCAAGCCTTTTCGAACTCATCCCTTCGCTCCGAGGGTTTGCAGCCGTCGCATCGAACCATAAAGTTCCACGATTCTCTTAAACTCCCCCTCGTCATAAAATCGACATTTGCCTGCACCGAATTGCTTGGCCACCTCGATAGAGAATCGGACGGCCTCTTCAATGTCTACGGGATGACTTGCCCCTGTTGCGCAGCCCGGAACAACGGATTCGGTGGTGATGGCCACTCCCACCACAGGAGCGTGTGTGGCGACAGAAGGTTGCATGATGCTGTTCAGATGGAAAAGGCCATTTCCATAAGGGGTGATATCCTGGGTCGTGATGACAAAGACAAACGGTCTTCTGCCGGTCGTAATCTCCATAATCCTGAGCAGATCTTCACTCACCCTCAGAATATAACCCTCTTTGACTGTTGGAGAGATAGCAAAACCTCTCTGGTTGATAATCCGATTGCCTTTCGTGGTGTCGAAAGAGAGAATGGCTTCCATTCTGGAATCTACCTCATGATCGTTCAGGCTCTTCATATCCACAGGTGCAGCCATAAACGGCACGGGGTCATGAGGGATAATGGGCGAGGAGGGGCAGATGTGGGTGGCCACGATCACATCTCCCGGTAATACATCTCCCCGCTTCTTCATGTCTGCCAATTTTAGTGCAACGGATAGAACAGTGATGGCTCCATCCGCATCCGAAACGAGGCCAATCACCTCGGGTCTTGCCCCCACACCTCCCAACCGGCCAATGAGACCGAAGGTAGGTGAAGGGCCCTTAGAGGTTTTCCCCGTTGCCCCTGTGATCATTGCCTTGATCGAATCCGTTCTTCCCTTTTCACCTTGGATAGGCCTCACTTCTACCTCGTCCACTCCTCTCTCCCTTAGCAGAGAGGCGACGCGTTCCGCATTCACTCTCGCATCATCAAGCAGTTCGTAGATTTCGATCACCTGTTTGAGCGTCATTGGTTCATCCTTTCTTCTACCAAATCCCCCTACCCCCTTTTACTAAAGGAAAAAAGACGGGGGATTAATGAGTAATCACCTTCTCCATTGGAGTATACGGGATCTCGAAGCCGAAATGTCTTGGAGATACAAGATCGATCGCCATCTCTGTGCGCCAGAAAGGATCGGCTGGAATGCCAAAGACAACGATCTTTCTCCCCTCCTTCATGTTCGAATTGGTGATCGGCCTCCCTGTGGCAGCCTCAAGGATACAGATGAGATCAGGGGTGAGGACATAAGGGTTCCCATCCAACCACGAGAGGAGATTCTCATTCTTAAGCCAAACCTTCAGTTCATGCCCCTCATATCGACCCTCCCCTTTGACAGCGATTGTCCCCCACAAAAATCCATCCCGATCTTCCCATTCAAATCGATTGACATCTCCCTGGAAAAACTCTTTTCCTCCTGAAGCATGAATCACCGCACTCACAGGGTCTCTACGATCTGCTTCTGCTTCTCTCAACGCTCTCCCTATCTCTGTTGCCTTCGTCACGCCACCAGGGATAATCGTTCTCTTTAGTACCTTTCCCTTAACGGGACACCTCACCGCGATCGTTCCACCGCCAACCACGGCCATGGCCCGAGCAATCCTTTCCGCATCCCTGAAACTGGCCACCTGTCTCACCAGTACTGAATTCCCCTGCATATCTGTCAGAACCATGGGCGTGATGGGAACGTCGTGAACGGTATACGTCTGCATCATCAATTCAGGCTTTGCCCTGCCAATCGTATCTCCATCCACAAAGGGTATCCCTGCTAAAGCAGCCAAGATCGCTGCAACAGGCGTATTGTAGCCACCCAATTCCACAGGCATAGTCGCAAAGACCTTTCTTGAGAGGACCTCCTCCAACGTTTTCAGACCGGTGAGTAATGGACTTTTTTCAGAAAGGATCTTATCGATATACGCTTCATCGCCCTTTCTCCCTTGTGAGGGTGCAATGGAGCCAACCATGGCAGGGTGGACAACGATCTCGTCATCTGGAACTTCCTCGACAGAGATCAACCGAATCTCTTTGCCCATTTCTAACAGTCTATTTAAGATAGAAAGACCGAGCTCTGGAGACCCACCTCCCCCTGTCCCGAGAACAGTTGTGCCAAGACAGAGATCAGAAATATCTTGTTTACCCAATCCCTTTACCATGAGCAGCCACCTTGGATCGGCATAAGAGAAACGTCCTCATTCTATCAATTGGCTCATTTTTGTCAATAAACTCCAAACACAGGTAAGCGTCTCTTCTTCCACGATAGAGAAAAAGTTGTCTATCCAGAAAACTTTGGGGATTTTCATGAGGCAGATGGATCAGTATCAATAAATTCTAACACGGCCAAAATTCGTATGACCAGAGGAAAGATCAAAACACCTTGACAAACTGGCTATTTTTGATATTAAAGAGGTTAGATGGAGGCATTGAAATTTCATTTATCTGAGAAAGGGGGGTGAAACTTATGTTTAGAAAGTTGTTGAAACTAGTATTTGCAATCTTCTTCTTGTCGGTTCTATTTGGAACCTTTCTTAGCTCGGAAGGACAGTCGCAAGAGATTTCGGCTACCAATCGGAAGGGATGGAGGTGCACGGAAGGAATCAAGGCGAATCTCCCCAATTTTGAGAAGGCCTCTGGAGTGAAGACGAACTGGATTGATCTTCCTCCTGGTGAGATGACAGCAAAAATTTTGGCAGAACTGGAGGCTAAGACCGGAGCATTCAATGTCATCCAGGCCAGCGTGGAATTTGATATTGCCGCCTATTACAGGTATCTCCTGCCCTTGGATGATTTCATTATTAAGAAATGGGGGAGTGTCAAGGACTTTAAAGCGATGATCAGCCCTGAGGCAGCAAAAGCCATCGAATGGGAAGGGAAATTGTACTACATCCCATTTCATGGAAATACCCAGTTCCTCATCTATCGGAAATCCCTTTTTGAAAATCTTGAAGAGAAGGCTGCCTTCAAGAAACGATTCAAATACGACCTTCCTACTCCTCCCAAAACGACGAAGGAACTGACCGATGTAGCCCTCTTCTTTACCCGGCCCGAGAAGAACCTTTGGGGGCTCGGAATCCCTCTGGGCGGCAAATATCCTCAGCACTTTCTGGAACATGTGATGCTTGGGGGAGGCATTGATATCATTGACCTCAAGACCAGAAAACCCGATTTCGTCAAACCACCTAAATACGAAACGATGATAAAAATTACCCAGTTCCTTCACGATCTGATCAATAAGCATAAGGTGATCCCTGCCGGAGCAAAGACAATGGGCCATGTGGAGATGAGGGAGATGTGGAAACTCGGCCAATTGGCAATGGCCTTCTCTTGGTGGGGAGACCATTGGGATAAGCTCACCTCTGACGAGTTTGTCAAAGCCGTCGGAGAAACCGCAAGTGCCCCCCTTCCTCAGTGGCCAGGAAGTCCGCCAGACCGTTCCGGAGGTAGGATGTCAATCTGGTCCCTCGGAATTGTGAAGGGGACTAAAAATCCTGAAGCAGCCTGGAAGTTCATTGAATGGTTCATCAAACCCGAGAATCTTCAGATAGAGGCAAAGACCTCTGGAGCTGCTTCCCATTGGATCGCCGTGGATAAAGATTCTGCTGAGAAAGGCCTCCTTGCCAAGGGACTCGTGGCCGCTCTTCCAAAAAGTGTTCCCCCACGTATTGGCTTTATGAAAGAGGGCCCGCAAATCATCACTGCTTTCATTGAAGAGGCCCAGGCCATGACCGCAGGTACAATCTCCCCAAAGGCCATGGTAGACAATCTGGGGAAACGGACCAGCGAAATTCTAAAATGATTTAGAAAAAGCCCCGCCCGGTAGAGGAAATTTCTCAGCGGGGCTTTCCCTCCTTTTTCAAGCTCAATGGCCATCTATGAGAAGGCAAAAGCTCGATTATGCCCTGTTTGTCGCCCCTGCCTTAACCATTATGACCCTCTTTTTTGCCTATCCAATCTTCATCACGGTCTATTTCAGCCTTTTAGATTATTCGATCGTCCGCCATACAAAGGAATTCGTCGGGATTGGTAATTACTTAAAAATCCTTGCCTCCGACCTCTTTATCAAAACCTCTTTCAATACCCTTATTTGGGTTCTCATCTCTACATGTCTTCCATTAATCATCGCTCTTGTAGCCGCCCTACTTACTTATCATGGATTTAAGGGAAAGAGATTCTTCACCCCTCTCTTCAGCCTGCCACTCATTTTCATTCCCTCTTCTACGGCTATCCTGTGGGCTTTGATGTATAGTGATCCCTTTGGCTTGGTTAACCATCTCTGTGACACCCTTGGACTTCAAAGAAGGATCTGGCTGGGAGATCCTGCGACAGTCTTGCCGGCTATTTCGCTCACCAACGCATGGTATGGAACCCCGATGACCTATCTGATGCTTCTGGCTGGATTGGAGAGCCTTCCCCTTGAACCGATTGAGGCGAGTGGAGTGGATGGCGCATCTCTCTTACAAAAAATTTGGTATATCCTTCTGCCAATGCTTTGGCCCATCTTTTCTATCGTTGGCCTCCTCAGATTGATCGATGTCATTCGAAGCTTTGCCCTCATCTGGATGATGAGTCAAGGTGGACCAGGGACGGCTTCATTAACTCTGCCCGTTGCCACCTTCAAAGTCTCTTTCCTTCACTACGATTACGGGGCGGGCTCGGCCTGGGGAATCATCAATGTGATCCTCTGTTTAATTTTGAGCCTGGGGATCCTTTATCGACGGAGGGAGGTATGAAGAGGGGGATCCTCATCTTCATGCTCTGTTTTGGGATTACTCTTTTATTGGCCTGGTCTTTGACCCCCGTCCTCTATGCAGGGATCATCTCGATCGCAGGCTTTGATCTCCCCACGAAATTGGGCTTCCCAAAGGATATCACTTTTGCGAACTATATTGAGGCACTATCGGATCGGGAGGTGTGGCGGGCTCTTTTCAACTCACTCATTATCGCCGTTCTGGCGACCCTCATCTCTGTTGGGACGACGATTCCAGCCTCCTACGTCTTCTCGCGATCCCGGACAAAGACTTCCTCCTTCCTCATGCTTCTCTTCCTCTTCTTCAGACTTTTTCCCTGGATTGCCTTAGCCTTCCCAATCTTTCTCGTGATGGCCCGATTCAAAATGCTCGATACCTATCTGGGGGTGGGCATAGGCCATTCTGTGTGGATCATTCCAACAGGAATCTGGTATATGAAGGGTTTTTTTGATATGGTACCAAAGGCGATGGAAGAATCAGCAATGGTGGATGGGGCCACACCCCTCCAAACCCTCGTCCATGTCATTCTTCCCCTTGCCATTCCAGGATTGATCACTGTGGCTTTGCTCGCCTTCTTCTCCAGTTACACAGAGTACCTTTATTCTTTGATACTCACCCGAGTAAAAGTGACACCTCTTCCGGTCCTTATGGCAGGTTATCTCTCCGAATTTAAAATGGAGTGGCGGAAGATATCAGCCATCTCCATGTTCTCCACAGTTCCCATGGTCCTCTTTTATACTTACATGCTGAGATACGTTAGAAGAGGAATGCTCTCTGGAATGATAAAGGGCTGAGCAGGATAGAAGCAAGAAAAAGGCCGGAGATAAAACATTCCGGCCTTTTAAAGTCTCTAATTTGTCCTGAAATTGTCAGCACAACTTGTAATGAGCAGTTTAACGTCCTGCTCGGGACCCGCGCATCGAACCGCAGGCCGAACAATGGGTTGCATGGGGAAACATCCATCTCATCGACCTCACCTCCTTCCGTTAACGTAATCTTAAACCTGTTCCTCACCCCTGTCAAGTACATCGAAGGGTTTACTGGAATTCTGCCATAAGGAAGGCGGAGAAGAGACGTCAGTAGGGCTGGTATATTGTGGGAAGGTGGGAAGGGGAGAGATAAGACCAGAAGGGTGGGGGACCTTTGGAATTTAAAGAATACAACTCCCTTTAGCTTTCACGAGACGAAAGCTTCCTGTTTATTCAATCTCTCTCTGGAGCTGTTTGATCTTGAGTCGATACAGCTCCTTGGGAGTCATGTCCATGAGGTAAAACAACTCTTCTACATCGACGATTCCATAGATGCCCTCATAGTAGACGATCATTTTATGGATGCTCTGGCCCATCTGCTTTCTTCTCCAACGGCGAATCCCAAGGTGGGCCAATCGTTGACCATGTTCACTCTTATAGGCATTGACCAGACTATAAATGATCAGGGTCAACACTGCATGAGCTCGAACCGCAGAGATCGTCTTCTGAGGATACTTCAATAAATGATACCCCTGCTTGAGTTCCCGAAACCCTTGGTTCTCAATCTCTGAACGCAGATCGTATTGCTCAATAATCTTCATGGG